>NZ_RCOA01000035.1:0-42405 GCF_004307585.1 Pseudomonas sp. Sample_20
CGCAGGCCGTCGCCACCACCGGTTTTCTCGATCAGGATGCGCGCCAGCAGACGGCCGATACGACCGAAGCCGTAAAGAACAACGTCGGTGCCTTTGCGGGCCGAGGCGTTCTGCTGGCCAACCACGTCAGCCATCTCTTCACGCACGAACTGCTCGGCGCTGCGGCCGTTGCCTTCATTGCGGAATTTGAACGCCAGCTTGCCCAGATCCACCGACGCCGCGCCGAGCTTGAGCTCGCTCATGGCCTTGAGCAGTGGGAATGTTTCGTGGACGGAGAGTTCGCTGTCGTCCGAAGAACGGTGGCGAGCAAAGCGGTGAGCTTTGAGAATCGCGATGACAGACTGGTTGATCAGGCTGCGGCCATAGATCGAGCTAACCACGTTGTTATTGCGGTAGAGCTGACCGATAAGCGGGATCATCGCTTCTGCGAGTGCTTCACGGTCGATCCATTCACCAAGACACTGGTCGGGCTTCTGAGTCACGGTAACCTTCCACATGTAGGGGCAGAAAAAAGGGGCTACATTATGCCGCCGACAAGCCCTTTCAGCAATGCGCGCTTGTCGCGCAATCGGTAACAAAATCCCGTTCAAAAAATTTACGCCTTTCTCCAGCCCAGTAAAACCGGGGCTTTCAGCGCAGTCAATTTTTCGACGACTGTTAGACGATGTCTGTAACCCTCCGTAACACTACCCCGTTTCGGCACTACATAATCATGAAAAAAGTGCTCGTTTTTATGGTTACCACTACATTTCGTCCAAACCGTGAAGATAGACGCAGTCTGCAACTGACAGGCGGCACCGGAGGCCGCTACAATTACCGACTTTGTCGCAACGCCTGGAGCTCAACCTTCCGTGCCTGTTCTGCGTCTACCGCTACTCCCTGCCGAAGCAGGTAAACAGCACTGGGGCAATCTGCCCGGTGCCGCCCTCAGCCTGGCGATTGCCGAGGCTGCCAGCGCTGCCAAGCGCTTTACCCTGCTGCTGACCGCCGACAGCCAAAGCGCCGAACGGCTGGAACAGGAGCTGAGTTTCTTCGCCCCGGATTTGCCCGTACTGCATTTCCCCGACTGGGAAACCCTGCCCTACGACCTGTTCTCGCCGCACCAGGACATCATCTCCCAGCGCATCGCCAGCCTTTACCGCCTGCCGGAACTGGCCCACGGCGTGCTGGTGGTACCGATCACCACCGCCCTGCATCGCTTGGCGCCGACCAAATTCCTCCTCGGCAGCAGCCTGGTGCTCGATATCGGCCAGAAGCTCGACGTCGAACAGATGCGCGCGCGGCTCGAAGCCAGCGGCTATCGCTATGTCGACACGGTGTACGAGCACGGCGAGTTCACCGTACGCGGCGCGCTGATCGACCTGTTCCCGATGGGCAGCAAACTGCCGTATCGCATCGACCTGTTCGATGACGAAATCGAAACCCTGCGCACGTTCGATCCGGAAACCCAGCGTTCGATCGACAAGGTCGAGTCGGTCAAGCTGCTGCCGGCCCGCGAGTTTCCATTGCAGAAAGACGCAGTCACCCGCTTCAAGGCGCGTTTCCGTGAGCGCTTTGACGTCGATTTTCGCCGCTGCCCGATCTTTCAGGATTTGAGCAGCGGTATCACCCCGGCCGGTATCGAGTACTACCTGCCGCTGTTCTTCGACGAAACTTCGACGCTGTTCGATTACCTGCCTCAGGACACACAAGTGTTTTCGCTGCCGGGCATCGAGCAAGCGGCGGAAAACTTCTGGAACGACGTGCGCAATCGTTACGAAGAACGCCGCGTCGATCCTTCGCGTCCTTTATTGCCACCGGCCGAACTGTTCCTGCCGGTAGAGGATTGCTTCGCGCGCCTGAAGAATTGGCCACGCGTCGTTGCCAGTCAGCAGGACGTTGAAAGCGGCGTCGGCCGTGAGCGCTTCCCGGCCCATGCGCTGCCGGACCTGGCCATCGAAGCCAAAGCCACGCAACCACTGGCGGCGCTGGCCGGTTTCCTCGAAGAATTCCCCGGTCGTGTGCTGTTCACCGCCGAATCGGCGGGTCGTCGCGAAGTCCTGCTGGAACTGCTGGAACGTCTGAAGCTGCGGCCGAAAACCGTCGACAGCTGGCCGGACTTCGTTGCCAGCAAGGATCGTCTGGCGATCACCATCGCACCGCTCGACGAAGGTCTGCTGCTCGACGACCCGGCGCTGGCGCTGGTAGCGGAAAGCCCGCTGTTCGGCCAACGAGTGATGCAACGTCGCCGCCGCGAGAAGCGCAGCGACGTCAGCAACGATGCGGTAATCAAGAACCTCACCGAACTGCGTGAAGGCGCGCCGGTGGTACATATCGACCACGGCGTCGGCCGCTACCTGGGCCTGACGATTCTGGAAATCGACAATCAGGCCGCCGAATTCCTCACCCTCGAATACGCCGAGAACGCCAAGCTTTACGTGCCGGTGGCCAACCTGCACCTGATCGCGCGCTACACCGGCAGCGACGATTCGCTCGCGCCGCTGCATCGCCTCGGCTCGGAAACCTGGCAGAAAGCCAAGCGCAAAGCCGCCGAGCAGGTGCGTGACGTCGCCGCCGAATTGCTCGACATTTATGCCCGTCGCGCCGCCCGCGAAGGTTATGCCTTCGCCGATCCGAAGGCCGATTACGCGACGTTCAGCGCCGGTTTCCCGTTCGAAGAAACACCCGATCAGCAAGCCACCATCGAGGCCGTGCGCGAAGACATGCTCGCGCCGAAACCGATGGATCGCCTGGTCTGCGGCGACGTCGGCTTCGGCAAGACCGAAGTGGCCATGCGCGCCGCGTTCATTGCCGTGCACGGTGGTCGTCAGGTGGCGATTCTGGTGCCGACCACCCTGCTCGCCCAGCAGCACTACAACAGTTTCCGCGACCGCTTCGCCGACTGGCCGGTGACCGTGGAAGTGATGAGTCGCTTCAAGTCGGCCAAGGAAGTCAACGCGGCGATCGCCGATCTGGCGGAAGGCAAGATCGACATCGTCATCGGCACGCACAAACTGCTCTCCGACGACGTGAAGATCAAAAACCTCGGGCTGGTGATCATCGACGAAGAACACCGTTTTGGCGTACGCCAGAAAGAACAGCTCAAGGCCCTGCGCAGCGAAGTCGACATTCTGACCCTGACCGCGACGCCGATTCCGCGCACGCTGAACATGGCGGTGTCGGGCATGCGCGATCTGTCGATCATCGCCACGCCGCCAGCGCGTCGCCTGTCGGTGCGCACCTTCGTCATGGAACAGAACAAGAGCACGGTCAAAGAGGCTTTGCTGCGTGAACTGCTGCGTGGCGGTCAGGTGTACTACCTGCACAACGACGTGAAGACCATCGAAAAATGCGCCGCCGATCTCGCGGAACTGGTGCCGGAAGCGCGCATCGGTATCGGCCACGGGCAGATGCGCGAACGTGAACTCGAACAGGTGATGAGCGACTTCTACCACAAGCGCTTCAACGTGCTGATCGCCTCGACCATCATCGAGACCGGCATCGACGTGCCGAGCGCCAACACCATCATCATCGAACGCGCCGACAAGTTCGGCCTGGCCCAGCTGCACCAGTTGCGTGGTCGTGTCGGCCGCAGTCACCACCAGGCTTACGCCTACCTGCTGACACCGCCGCGCCAGCAGATCACTTCCGACGCGGAAAAGCGTCTGGAAGCGATCGCCAATACCCAGGACCTCGGTGCCGGTTTCGTGCTGGCGACCAACGACCTGGAAATCCGTGGCGCCGGCGAACTGCTCGGCGATGGCCAGAGCGGGCAGATTCAGGCCGTCGGTTTCACCCTGTACATGGAAATGCTCGAGCGCGCGGTGAAGTCGATCCGCAAGGGCGAGCAGCCGAACCTCGATCAACCGCTGGGTGGCGGCCCGGAAGTCAATCTGCGGGTGCCGGCGCTGATTCCGGAAGATTATCTGCCGGATGTGCATGCGCGGTTGATTCTGTATAAACGCATCGCCTCGGCCACCGACGAGGAAGGCCTCAAGGACCTGCAGGTGGAGATGATCGACCGCTTCGGTCTGTTGCCGGAACCGACCAAGAACCTGGTGCGGATCACCGCGTTGAAATTGCAGGCGGAAAAGCTCGGCATCAAGAAAGTCGACGGCGGGCCGCAAGGCGGACGCATCGAGTTCGAAGCGCAAACGCCGGTTGACCCGATGACCCTGATCAAGCTGATCCAGACGCAGCCCAAGCGCTACAAGTTCGAAGGCGCGACGATGTTCAAATTCCAGGTGCCGATGGAGCGCCCGGAAGAACGTTTCAATACTGTCGAGGCGCTGTTTGAGCGTCTCATCCCGAAATCCGCTTGAAGGACGCCCGATGCGCCTGTTCCGCTCTCTGACTTTGTTGCTTGCACTTGCAGCACCGACGGCGTTTGCCGATGACACGTATCAGGTCGAAATGATCCTGGTGCGCCAGAATGCCGTCCCGGCCATCGTCAGCCGCGCCGCCCCGGAAGACTGGGCCGCAGGCGCCCAGCGTCTGGGCAGCGACAGCCAGCGCACCCCGGCGCTGAATGATGTAGTGAACAAACTCACCGCCAGCGGCGAGTACACCGTGCTGATGCACAAAGCCTGGCAGCAGAGCCTCGGCGAAGCGCCGGCGAAAGTCGCAGTGAGCGAAGGTCAGGAGCAGTTCGGCCAGTTCCCCATCGAGGGCACGCTGGAAATGAAACTCGGCCGCTTCACCGACGTGACCGCCGATTTCTGGGTCAATCAGATCGACGCCAATGGCCTGGTCACTGCCAGTGAGCGCCTGCGTCAGGACAGCCACACCAAGAACGGCCAGCTCAATTACCTCGACAACGGCCACCTGGCCCTGCTGATCAAGATCACTTCCCTGACCGCGCCAGCGCCTCGCGAAGCGCCTGAAGTCGTGCCGGACTGATCGAAGTCCTTATGCCGCCGCCCCTGAGCAAACCGCTGGCCCCGTCGTGGGTCAGCCGATTCAAAGAACAGAGTCTGGAGCGCGGCCGCCGCTACGCTTTGGAGAATCGAGTGCGCATCGCCCAGGTCGGCGATGCGACCATCACCGCCAGTTGCGAAGGTTCTGGCGGCAGTGTCTACCGGCAGACCATTCATTTGCGCGAATCAGCCAAAGCGACGCTGCTGCTGGTCGACGCCACCTGCACCTGCCCGGTGCGCAGCAACTGCAAACACTGCGCGGCGGTGCTGCTGAAAATCCAGGAAACCCTCGACTACCCCGCCGCCGCTAAAGATGCCGAGCTGCTGGAGAAGCTCCAGGCCGTGCTGGAAAACCGCAGCCCGAAAGCGCCGCCGCAAGTGTTGGTGGACAACGTGCAACCGGTGCCGCGCCTGTGGCTGGCGAGCGTCGAGTTCAGCGCCTTCGAGCCGCGCAACGGCAAGATGCAGCGCTACATTCAGCATCGTGCGGCGCTGTCGTTCAGCTATCTGGACGAATACGTCAGCGGGCAAAAACACAGCGATATCCTGATCCGTCAGGAAGCCCAGACCCTGCGGATAAAACGCCACCCGGATGTCGAACAGTCCTACCGCGAACAGTTGCGCATCCTCGGTTTCCGCATCGCCACCCGGCAGAGCAAAGCGCTGCCGGAAAGCGCCGGCGAACTCTACGAGATGGTCAACGACAGCGCCTGGCTGACCTTCACGCTGAATGACTTGCCGAAATTGCGCAGCCAAGGCTGGGAGTTGCAGATCGATGAGGAATTCGGCTTCGACCTGACCGCCGTCGACGACTGGTACGCCACCGTCGAACAGGCGCCGGAGCGCGACTGGTTCGATCTGGAACTGGGCATCATCGTCAACGGCGAGCGCCTGAGCCTGCTGCCGATTCTGCTGAATCTGATGCGCTCGCACACCGAGATCCTCAACCCGGAACGCCTCGCCCGCCGTCGCGATGACGAGCTGATTCTGGTGAACATTCCGCAACGCACCAGCGAGCATGGGCCGTTGCAAGTGGCGCTGCCGCTCGGTCGCTTGAAGCCGGTATTGATGACGCTGGGCGAGTTCTATTTGCAGGAGCCGGGCGAAACCACCCTGCGCCTGAGCAAGGCTGACGCCACCCGGCTCAATTCGCTGGAAGGCCTGCCGCTGTTGTGGGAAGGCGGCGAGCAGATGCGCACCTTCGCCCAGCGCCTGCGCGACATCCGCGATTTCAGCGCCGAAGCGCCGCAAGGTCTGAATGCAACGCTGCGCCCGTATCAGCTCGAAGGTTTGAGCTGGATGCAATCGCTGCGGCAACTGGAGGTCGGCGGGATTCTTGCGGATGACATGGGCCTGGGCAAAACCCTACAGACCCTGGCGCATATTCTCAGCGAGAAGAACGCCGGACGCCTCGATCGTCCGTGCATGGTGGTGATGCCGACCAGCCTGATCCCGAACTGGCTCGATGAGGCGGCGCACTTCACCCCGCAGCTGAAAGTCCTCGCGCTGTACGGCGCCACGCGCAAAAAGCACTTCGACAATCTGGCCGACTTCGACCTGATCCTCACTACTTACGCCCTGTTGCCCAAGGACCTCGAGCGCCTGGCCAAACAGCCGCTGCACGTGCTGGTGCTGGACGAAGCGCAATACATCAAGAACCCCAACAGCAAAGCCGCTCAGGCCGCGCGCGAGCTGAACGCGCGCCAGCGCCTGTGCCTCAGCGGCACGCCGCTGGAAAACCACTTGGGCGAGCTGTGGTCGCTGTTCCACTTCTTGCTGCCGGGCTGGCTCGGCGACGTGAAAAGTTTCAATGCCGATTACCGCGTGCCGATCGAAAAGCGCGGCAGTGAAGTCAGACTGCAGCACCTCAACGGTCGGATAAAACCGTTTCTGCTGCGCCGTACCAAAGAGCAGGTCGCCACGGAGCTGCCGCCGAAAACCGAAATCATTCATTGGGTCGAACTCAACGAAGCGCAGCGCGACGTGTACGAAACCATGCGCTTGGCGATGGACAAGAAGGTCCGTGACGAGATCACTCGCAAAGGCGTGGCACGCAGCCAGATCATCATTCTCGAAGCATTGCTCAAGCTGCGCCAGGTCTGCTGCGATCTGCGCCTGGTCAACGACGCCACCCTGCCCGCGCGCGGCAGCACTTCGGGCAAGCTCGACAGCCTGATGGAAATGCTTGAAGAATTGTTCGAGGAAGGTCGGCGGATTCTGCTGTTCTCGCAATTCACTTCGATGCTGACATTGATCGAAGAGGAATTGAAAAAGCGCAAGATCGCTTACGCGCTTCTCACTGGCCAGACCCGTGACCGGCGTACACCGGTGAAGGAATTCCAGAGCGGCACGCGTCAGATCTTTCTGATCAGCCTGAAGGCCGGTGGCGTCGGTTTGAACCTCACCGAAGCCGATACGGTGATTCACTACGACCCGTGGTGGAACCCGGCAACCGAGAATCAGGCGACTGACCGGGCCTATCGAATCGGCCAGGAAAAACCGGTGTTCGTCTACAAGATAATTGCCCGGGGCACAGTGGAAGAGAAGATTCAGCACCTGCAGAAGGAAAAGTCAGACCTGGCAGCGGGCGTGCTCGATGGGCGCAAGGCCGGGGACTGGAAGTTGCAGAGCGATGATATTGAAGCGCTGTTTGCGCCGTTGCCGGACAAAATCGACAAGCGTTGAAAGCGGCGTCGCTGGTTAGATAGCTATCGCTGGCAAGCCAGCTCCCACAGGGTTATGAGCTGTACCGAAGATTGTGACTCTACTCGATATCTGTGGGAGCTGGCTTGCCAGCGATGGGGTCATCCGATATTGCGCAGTCACTCAGTGCTCAACCCTTGGAAGCCGGCAACGGCGCAAACAGCGCCTCGATATCACTCTGTTCCAGTTTGAATCCGCCCGTCGTGCCACCCTCAAGCACCGCCCCGGCCAGCGCCGCTTTCTCCTGCTGCAACGCCTGGATCTTTTCCTCCACGGTACCTTTGGCAATCAACTTGTAGACGAACACCGGATTGTTCTGCCCGATGCGATACGCCCGATCAGTCGCCTGATTCTCCACTGCCGGGTTCCACCACGGATCGAAGTGAATCACCGTGTCCGCCGCCGTCAGGTTCAGACCGGTACCGCCGGCCTTGAGGCTGATCAGGAACAACGGCACCTTGCCGCTCTGAAAATCCTTCACCGGCGTGCGCCGATCGGTGGTGTCGCCGGTCAGCAACGAGTAGGCAAGCCCGCGTTGCTGCAACTCCTGCTCAATCAGCGCCAGCATCGAGGTGAATTGGGAAAACAGCAGAATGCGCCGACCTTCGCCGAGCAATTCTTCGAGCATCTCCATCAGGCTGATCAGCTTGCCGCTGCCCGAGCGCAACGCCTTCGCCGTGAGCGGCATATTGACCAGACGCAGATCGCAGCAGACCTGGCGCAGCTTGAGCAGCGCATCGAGGATGATGATCTGACTGCGCGCCACGCCGCTGCGGGCGATTTCGTCGCGGACCTTTTTGTCCATCGCCACACGCACCGTCTCATAGACGTCGCGCTGACCATCGCTGAGTTCGACCCAGTGGATGATCTCGGTTTTCGGCGGCAACTCGGTGGCGACCTGATCCTTCTTGCGCCGCAGCAAAAACGGCTTGATGCGCGCGGTCAGGTGCTGCATGCGCTGGACATTGCCGTGTTTCTCGATCGGTGTGCGGTAATCGCGGTTGAAGGATTTGCTGTCGCCGAGCCAGCCGGGCATGAGGAAATGGAACTGTGACCACAGCTCACCGAGGTGGTTTTCCAGCGGCGTACCGCTCAGACACAAGCGCTGACGGGCCTGCAAGTCACGCGCGGCCTGGGCGGCTTTGCTCAGCGGGTTCTTGATGTTCTGCGCTTCGTCGAGAATCAGCACGCTCCACGACTGCGGCTGCAAGATTTCCAGATCCCTGGGCAGCAATGCGTAAGTGGTCAGCACCAAGTCGTATTCGCCCAGATTGGCAAAGTCCTTTTGCCGCCCGGTGCCGTGCAGCGCCAGGACTTTCAACTGCGGCGTGAAGCGCTCGGCCTCGTCGAGCCAGTTGGGAATCAGGCTGGTCGGCATCACCGCCAGTGCCGGACAGTCCAGACGCCCGGCGTGTTTCTCCGTGAGCAGATGCGCAAGGGTCTGCAAAGTTTTGCCCAGGCCCATGTCATCACCCAGAATGCCGCCGACCTCCAGCTCGCGCAGGGTCTGCATCCAGTTCAGGCCTTCGAGCTGATACGGACGCAGCTGCGCGTTGAGGCCGGCCGGCGCAGCAACCTGGGCGTGGCTGGAATTCTGCAGACGCTTGGCAAAAGTGCGCAGACGTTCGCCGCCCTGCCAATCCAGCGGCACGCCATCGAGCATACTCAGACGCGCGGCGTCTGGAGCGGTCAAGCGCAGCGCATCACCATGATGGCCGCCCAGGTACAACTCGCCTAGCGTCGCCATCAGCGGTTTGACCCGACTCAGCGGCAACGCGACTTTGGCGCCCGCCGGTTCGCCAAAACCGCTGGGCTTGAGCTCGATCAGGAGTTTTTCATCATCGCTGCGCTGCGCCAGATTGACCGGGTCGAGCAAGCGCGGCTGGGTCCGCAACAGGTGTAGAAGAATCGGCAGCAAGCTGTAGCGCTCGCCGTTGACGACGATACCCAACTGCAAATCAAACCACTGATGCGTAGCCTCTTCTTCAACCTCCGCGTACCACTGCTCAACCGGTTGTACATCGAAATGGAAACCGGGACTGATCTCGATTTTCCAATTTGCGGCGCGCAGCGTGGCCAGCCCTTCGTGCATGAACCCGAGCCAGGCGGAATCATCCGGCAAGGTAAACATCTCGCCAGGACGATCCATTGCACTCTTGCGCGTGGCTTTCTTGAAGCCATGTTTTTGCAGGTTCTGGCGTAGCTTCTTTTCCAGCGCAGGCTGGCGTTGAATACGCTGGGTCTCTGTGCCGCTGAGGATCATCACCTCCGGGTTGCGATCCACCGCCGGATGACCGTTGTAGGTAAACAGCAGAGCGGCGCGGTGTTCCAGCACGTATTCCCAGCGCGAGCGTTCTCGGCCGCTGACCAGGGTCAATTGCGGCTGCGGCAGCACGTCATCGATGATCCGTTCGGTGAGCTTGTGCGGTGGCGCAATTTGGGTCGCCGCGCTCATGCGATGGCTGAACTGCATGGCCTGACGCGCCGGAATGTCTGGCGCCAGGGTCAAATGGCAGGCGAGCTTTTCTTCCAGCTCAGTGAACAGCGGGCCAACCTGGCGCTGCTCACGATCAAGGTAATAAAGCGGCTCCAGCGCCAGCACGGTTTCCTGCGCGGCTTCGGCACTGCTCCATTGCGCGCGGAATCCGCCATCGGCCTGCTCAGCCCAAGAGAACTGACCCACGCGTTTCGCCCCCGGTGTCAGCGCTCGCAGGTCTTCGAAATCGAGGAACAGCCGCGAGGTGCGCAGGAGCATTTCCAGCAGTTCGGCGCCACTGCTGCCTTCCAGCGGATAGCCGCTGTAGTAGGCGTGATGGGAATGCATGGCGACCAACAGCCGGGCGATGCGCAGATCCAGCTCGGACAGGTAGCCGGGCTGGCGCATGAGCATTTCCGCGAGCGAGTACATCGGTTTGACCTCGCGTAACTCGCCGCTCTTGAGCTGGTAGACCTTGAAAATATCCAGGAGCCACTTGCCGTTCGCAGACGTCGGTTTGAGCTTGTAAAACAGACGCGTACCTGCGGTTTGCGCACTTTCTTCAGCGGGCTTGGCCGGCACGGGAATTGTCGAAAGCCAATGCTCCAGCGCTCGTCCCAACGGGGTCTGCGCGTCACTTCCAGACGCATCCTCGCCAGTGCCCAGCAGGTGATAGAGCACCGCTGCGCTGTGCTTGCAGTCCAGTGCAACCGGACAGCTGCACAGACATCGCAAGCTAACCGATCCCAACCGATCTTCTGACAGGTAAATGGTTTGCTCATACGCCTGAAGTTGCGATCCGACGCAGAACGCCTCTATCTTCCTGTCATCGATCTCGAGGATCTCGACCCGGTCATCGGCGGCATAAGCGCGGGCCTTGGCCAACGCCTTGCTGCTGAATGCGTGGGTCCACGTCAGCCCTTTGAGCCGCTCGATGAAAATGCTCATGGACAGTCCTTAGCTGGCCAGCACTCGGGCCAACGTTGATTTCACCTTGCCCATGCCGTCGTGCAGGGCCTGCTCGATTTCGGCCATGGTGATGACTTCGGTGGTCTTGCCGGCTGCAGGATTCACCACCAGCGCCAGACAGGCGTAATCCAGATCCAGCTCACGGGCAAGCGCCGCTTCCGGCATGCCGGTCATGCCGACGATGTCGCAGCCGTCACGCTCCAGTCGCACGATCTCGGCGACCGTTTCCAGACGCGGTCCCTGGGTGCAGGCGTACACGCCTTGATCGCTGAATTCGCAGCCTTCGGCGGCGACTGCTGCAATCAATTGCTGACGCAACGGCTCGCTGTAGGGAAAGCTGAAATCGATGTGGGTGACGTGCTCCAGATCATCGGCGAAATAGGTGTGTTCGCGCCCACTGGTGTAGTCGACGATCTGGTGCGGCACGCAGAAATGCCCGGTGCCCATGGCCGGATGGATCCCGCCCACCGCGTTAACGGCGATGATCGCTTCGGCACCGGCCTGCTTCAACGCCCACAGGTTGGCGCGGTAGTTGACCTTGTGCGGCGGGAAACGATGCGGGTGACCGTGACGGGCGAGGAACAGCACTTCCTTGCCGGCGTATTCACCAATCTGCACCTCGGCCGAAGGCGCGCCGTACGGGGTGTCGACTGCCAGCGACTGGCGAATGCTCAGGCCTTCGAGCTGAGTCAGGCCAGTGCCACCGATGATTGCGTAAACGGTCATAACGAAAAAATCCTTAATCGATCAGTTGAGCGTCTTTGAGCGCGCCGAGGGCGGTGAGCCAACGCGGGTCCTGACGATAATCGGTGCTGGCGAAGGCCTGCCCGCGCATCTTCGCGATGCGCGCGGAAGGCTTGACCTTCATACGCTGGGCAGCACTCAACGCCAGCTCGGCTGCCGCGCGGTCGTTGCACACCAGACCCATGTCGCAACCGGCACTCAGCGCGGCTTCGATGCGGCTGGCAGCGTCGCCGACCACGTGGGCGCCGGCCATCGACAGATCATCGCTGAAGATCACGCCATCGAACTGCAACTCCCCGCGCAGAATCTCCTGCAGCCAGCGTCGGGAGAAACCGGCGGGCTGCGAGTCGACTTGCGGATAGATGACGTGGGCCGGCATGACGGCGGCCAACTGCTTGCTCAAACGGGCGAAGGGCACCAGATCATGGGCGCGGATTTCGTCGAGGCTACGCTCGTCGTTCGGAATCGCCACGTGGGAGTCTGCTTCGGCCCAGCCGTGGCCCGGGAAATGTTTGCCAGTGGCGGCCATGCCGGCGCTGTTCATGCCGCGAATGAATGCACCGGCGAGCAAGGCTGCGCGCTCGGGATCGCCTTCGAATGAACGGGTACCGACCACAGCGCTGCGCTGATAGTCCAAGTCCAATACAGGGGCGAAACTCAGATCGAGCCCGACCGCCAGCACTTCGGTGGCCATGATCCAGCCGCATTGCTTGGCGAGATACTCTGCATTCGGGTTATCGGCGATGGCGCGCATCGCTGGTAGACGGACGAAACCCTGACGCAGGCGCTGCACGCGCCCGCCCTCTTGATCCACCGCCAGCAGCAGATCCGGGCGAATCGCACGGATCGCGGCGCTTAGTTCGCGCACTTGGCGAGGATGCTCGATGTTGCGGGCGAAAATGATCAGGCCGCCCACTTCGGGCTGACGCAACAATTGGCGATCTTCGGCCGTCAGCCAGGTACCGGCGACGTCCACCATCAACGAGCCTTGCAGGCCAGCAGTCATAGAGATTCCTTGAAAACGAAAAACCCGATCTGCTTGCATTCGCTACCGTGGACATTGCCCGGACGGTCAGCAGAATTCATGCAGATCGGGTTCAGTACGAGAGTCGGCATGGCCGGCTAGCTTAGCGGATACCAGCTGCCGCGCCCACCCGTGCGCGGTCAAACCTTGGCGGCGACCGGCATGGATTTGCTGCGCGGACGCAATTGCGCGCTGGCCATGGCTGTATCGGTGACGCCGGTTTCGGCGCGCATGCCGGCAGCGAGGAACGGCACCATCAGGCGCATCACTTGCTCGATGGAAGTATTGACGCCGAAATCGGTCTCGGCAATCGCGCGCAAGGCCTTGATCCCGGACATGCTGAACGCAGCGGCGCCAAGCATGAAGTGCACGCGCCAGAACAGCTCGATCGGCGGAATGCGTGGCGCCGCTTCATTGACCAGCAGCATGTAGCGGCGAAACACCTTGCCGTACATGTCTTCCAGATAACGTCGCAAGTGGCCCTGGCTCTGACTGAACGCGAGGCCGAGCAAGCGCATGAAGATCGACAGGTCATTACCGCTGCGAGGCTGCACGACGAGCGCTTGCTCGACGAGAATTTCCAGCAACTCTTCGAGGGTCGGTTTGTTCTCAGGCTTGGCCTGACGGCGCTCCAGCTCTTTATCGAGGCTCACGCAGAACGGACCGAGGAAGCGCGAGAACACAGCTTGAATCAACGCCTTTTTCGAGCCGAAGTGATAATTCACCGCAGCCAGATTGACGCCAGCCTTGCTGGTGATCAAACGCAATGAAGTTTCAGCGAATCCTTTCTCCGCGAACAACTGCTCGGCAGCATCAAGAATGCGTTCAACGGTTTCCGACTGGGCCATGGCTACTCCGCATGACAAACACTTGTTTGAAACATACGTTTCAGCCTGTGCCTTGTCAAGCCTGCCGGTTCGTTTTGGGAATGGTCGGTCAGCTATTTAACCACACAAGGCGCCAGCATTAATAAGTGCCCTGCGCGACCGCTCGGCGGGCGGCAAAAAAACGCCCATTGCCAAGACCGCTTCACTGTATATAATCCCAGTCACTGTATAAAAAGACAGAGCGATCAATATGCTAAAGCTGACGCCACGCCAAGCCGAGATTCTGGCCTTTATCAAACGTTGCCTCGAAGACAACGGCTATCCGCCCACCCGTGCGGAAATCGCTCAGGAACTGGGTTTCAAATCGCCAAATGCGGCGGAAGAACATCTCAAGGCCCTCGCCCGCAAAGGCGCGATCGAGATGACCCCGGGCGCTTCCCGCGGCATCCGTATTCCCGGCTTCGAAGCCAAGGCCGACGACTCCACCCTGCCGATCATTGGCCGAGTGGCTGCCGGCGCGCCGATCCTCGCCCAGCAGCACATCGAAGAATCCTGCAACATCAACCCGACCTTCTTCCATCCTCGCGCCGACTACCTGTTGCGTGTGCACGGCATGAGCATGAAGGACATCGGCATCTTCGACGGCGACTTGCTGGCTGTTCACACCACCCGCGAAGCGCGTAACGGTCAGGTTGTGGTTGCCCGCATCGGCGACGAAGTGACGGTCAAACGTTTCAAGCGTGAAGGCAGCAAAGTCTGGCTAATCGCCGAAAACCCCGAGTTCGCCCCTATCGAAGTCGACCTGAAAGATCAGGAACTGGTGATCGAAGGCTTGAGTGTTGGCGTCATTCGCCGCTAAAGGAGGCTCCATGCAGTTCCCACACACACCTCAGCAAACACAACTGCCTTTGTTTGAAGCGTTTCTGGCGCAACCGATTGCGCCGATCCTCAAAGACGTGGTCGAGCGTGACTGGAATGCCAAACCTGACGCCTTCAGTGAGCTATCACTGCGTGGTGCGGCCGGGAACTGCCTGAACCTGCTAGCGCCGATCCTGCGTGAATTGAGCGAGGATCAGGATGCGCGCTGGCTGACGCTGATCGCCCCACCCGCCAGTCTGACGCAAACCTGGCTGCGCGATGCCGGCCTGAATCGCGAACGCATTCTTCTGCTGCAACCGCGCGGCACTCAGAGTGCTCAGCAACTGGCGTGCGAAGCGTTGCGGCTGGGTCGCAGCCACACCGTGGTGACCTGGCTAAACCCGTTGAATGCCAATTCGAGGCAACAACTGATCAGCGCCGCGCGTACGGGCGAAGCTCAGAGCCTGAACATTCGTTTGGGTTGATTGATTGGTAATGCGCGCTGTGTGAAGCGCAGGGCTTCTCCAGGGACAGAGAAGCCGATCTGAAGCGCAAGCGACCGAGAAAAGACCAAAGCGTGGATCAATGAAGAACCCGCGGCCCCTCTTCCTTATCAAACTCGCCTTCAACCATACGACCTGCCATCTGCACGCCTACGCTCAACATCGCTTTGGCAATTTCAACGTGCTGGCCTTGCAGGAACGCCTTGGCATCCTCGGAGAAATCCAACGTCACCAGAGAACCTTCGTCCTCGGCCCTGCGCAGTTCGATTCGGCCGTCTGGTAACTCGACAATTTCTAGAAAGGACGTTGGCATATAAGTCTGTTCTCCACGAAAGGCAGCGATTATATAGACATCATTCGAGCTTCGCTCAGGATCTTGACCAGCAGCATGTTTCAGATTGCCACTGCGTCAAATCCAATCAGCACTCATTCAAACCTTCACGGAAACGCAGGGCCAGACCTTTGAGGTTCTGCCGCCAGCTCTCCAGCTCATCTCGACTGAGCTCTTCCGGCGCCTCTTCTTCATCAAGATTAATCGCTTGAATCAGCGGTTGTGTCACGTCGCCTTTTGGCTTGCGTGGCGCCCTCGGTGGCTGAAACAGTGCTGCGTGCGCCGCCAGCAGTTTCGCCAGCCAGGTTTCCGGATTACCTGCCAGCTCGACCATTTCGGCCAACTCCGGAATGGCGATCGACTCCAGCACTTCGCGCTTCAACAACTCCTCTGCCCTCGGCGAATTGGCCTGCGGCAGACGATAAAAGCCGGCGATCTCATGACACAAGCCCAGCAGTGCGCCGTAGAGGTGGAACAACGCCGACTCACGCCCGGCCTGGATCAGCGCCAGAGAATTCATCGCCCGCCCCTCTTCAGCACGAGCCAGAGCTTCGAGTGACAGGCCGGCGAAATAGATCTTCTGGTTGGTGCGGGTATAGAGTTCGTGGGCCATGACGGCAGCCTCCACAACGAAATAATTGCTTCACACAGGTCGGACAGTGTCGTGGATCAGCCGATGCCACCGCAAGCACAAAACAAAAAGGCCGCATGAAACCCTCAAGGTTTCATGCGGCCTTTTCGCTGTTCAGACTAGCGCTTACTCAGCCTTGGCCTTTGCGCTGCGCTTGTCTTCAACAGTCCACTTGCCACCGTCGTAATACGCCTTCCAGCCTGTCGGCTTGCCGTCGACTTCGGTCTGTACGTATTGCTCCTTGGTCTTGCGGCTATAGCGAATGACCGCTGGCAGACCGTCAGGATCCTTTTGCGGAGCCTCGCACAGGAAGTGGTACTTCGGATCGATCTCGTCCTTGTGCGGCAGAATCTCGATCACCAGCGGGGCGCGGGTCTCGCGGTTTTTCGGGAACTGGCTGGCGGCCAGGAACAGGCCGGACGCACCATCGCGCAGGATGTAGGTGTCGTTGACCTTTTCGCATTTCAGCTCAGGCATCTTCACCGGATCCATCTTCGGCGGCGCCGCATCACCGCTCTTCAGCAGTTTGCGGGTGTTCTTGCACTCCGGGTTGGTGCAACCGAAGAACTTGCCAAAACGGCCGGTCTTGAGCTGCATCTCGCTGCCGCACTTATCGCATTCCAGACTCGGACCTTCATAGCCCTTGATGCGATAGCTGCCTTCTTCGATTTCGTAACCGGCGCAATCCGGGTTGTTGCCGCAGATGTGCAACTTGCGCTTTTCGTCCAGCAGGTAGGCGTCCATCGCCGTGCTGCAGATCGGGCAGCGATGCTTGCCACGCAGTACCAGCGATTCCGATTCGCCCTCGTCGTCCGCTGCGATTTCATCGCCCGGCACCAGGTTGACCGTGGCCTTGCAGCGCTCTTTCGGCGGCAGGCTGTAGCCCGAGCAGCCGAGGAACACGCCAGTCGATGCGGTACGAATCTGCATCGGACGACCGCAGGTGGTGCACGGAATGTCAGTCATGACCGGCTGGTTGGCGCGCATGCCGCTGTCCGGGTTTTCCGCTACTTCGAGTTTCTTCTTGAAGTCGCCGTAAAACTCGTCCAGCACGTTTTTCCAGTCGCGCTCGCCCTGCGCCACGTCATCGAGGTTCTCTTCCATGCCGGCGGTGAAGCCGTAGTCCATGAGATTGGAGAAGCTCTCGGACAGACGCTCGGTGACGATGTCGCCCATCTTTTCCGAGTAGAAACGACGGTTGTGCAGGGTCACATAACCGCGATCCTGAATGGTCGAAATGATCGCAGCGTAGGTCGAAGGACGACCGATGCCGCGCTTTTCCATTTCCTTGACCAGACTGGCCTCGGAGTAACGCGCCGGTGGCTTGGTGAAATGCTGCGACGGATCGAGCTTGATCAGCCTCATCACATCGCCCTGCGCCATGTCAGGCAGCACGTCGTCATCGCCAGGCTTGGCAATCTGCGGCATCACCCGGGTGTAACCGTCGAACTTGAGGATACGGCCCTTGGCACGCAGCTCGAAGTCGCCAGCGCCGACGCTGACGGTGGTCGACAGGTATTGCGCCGGAAGCATCTGGCAGGCTAGGAACTGGCGCCAGATCAGCTCGTACAGACGCTCGGCATCGCGCTCCATACCCGCCAGCTTGCTCGGCGTGGTATTGGCGTCGGACGGACGAATCGCTTCGTGAGCCTCTTGCGCGCCTTCCTTGCTGCTGTAAACGTTCGGCGTTTCCGGCAGGTATTTCTTGCCGAACTCGTCTTCGATGTAAGTGCGCGCCATCGCCACGGCGTCGGCCGAGAGATTGGTCGAGTCGGTACGCATGTAAGTGATGTAGCCGGCTTCGTACAGACGCTGCGCCATCATCATGGTTTTCTTCACGCCGAAACCGAGGCGGTTGCTCGCAGCCTGCTGCAAGGTCGACGTGATGAACGGCGCCGATGGTTTGCTGCTGGTCGGTTTGTCTTCGCGCTTGACGATGCTGTAGCTGGAAGACTTGAGCTTCTCCAGCGCAGCCATGGCCTGGGCTTCGTTCAGCGGCTTGAAGGCTTCGCCTTTTTCGCGAGCCACTTCGAAACGCACGGTCGAGCCTTTGGCAGTACCGAGATCGGCATGCACTTCCCAGTATTCTTCGGGATTGAACGCACGGATTTCGCGCTCACGCTCGACCACCAGTTTCACAGCAACCGATTGCACGCGCCCGGCAGACAGACCACGGGCGATCTTGGCCCACAGCAGCGGCGAGACCATGTAGCCGACGACGCGGTCGAGGAAACGACGCGCCTGCTGGGCGTTGACACGATCAATGTCCAGCTCGCCCGGCTCGGAGAAGGCTTCCTGAATCGCCTTCTTGGTGATCTCGTTGAACACCACGCGCTTGTAACGGCTGTCATCACCACCGATGGCTTCGCGCAGGTGCCAGGCAATGGCTTCCCCCTCGCGATCCAAGTCGGTTGCGAGATAGATGGTGTCAGCATCCTTGGCGAGCCGGCGCAGCTCTTCGATGACCTTCTCTTTGCCGGGGAGGATCTCGTATTGGGCTTTCCAGCCGTGTTCGGGATCGACGCCCATGCGCGAGACCAGCTGCTTGCGCGCTTTCTCTTTCGGCGAGAGCACCGGACCTTCGCCCGCAGCAGCCTTGCCGCGCTTGGCGGCTGGCTCTTTGCTGGCGCTAGCCGAACCGCTGGTGGGCAGGTCTCGGATATGGCCGATACTCGACTTCACCACGTATTGGTTGCCCAGATACTTGTTGATGGTCTTGGCCTTAGCCGGGGATTCCACAATGACCAGCGATTTGCCCATGGATCAGAAAATTCCTGAATTCTAGAAGTGAAAGGCGGTTGGCGCCTGACGCGGCACCGCTATATATAGTTGATACAAGGTGAGGTCAAGCGCAGGGTTGTCTGCGCAGTCGCCTCAATCCTTGTCAAAAAGGCTCGGTTCGGCTTGCACCAAAGCAAAGCGCGGCACCTGCTCGCCGTCAACCTCGACCGACTCGACGAACATGCTCAGCGGGCGCACCCAAAAGCCGTAATCGCCATACAGGGCTTGGTAAAAGACCACTTCTTCTTCGGTTTCGGAATGCCGCGCAACACTGAATACACGGTATTGCGGACCTTTGTAATGTTGGTAGAGCCCAGGTTGTATCGGCATGCTTCGGCCCTCACTGAAATCTTTTCAAAAATAAATAAAAAACCCAAAAACAAAAACCGGGGCACTGGGCCCCGGCTTCCATCGACGAGACGCTTAAACGCGTTCGAAGACGGTGGAGATGCCTTGGCCGAGACCAATGCACATAGTGGCCACCCCGAAGGTGCCGCTATTCTGCTTCATCACGTTCAACAGGGTGCCGGAAATACGTGCACCGGAGCAACCGAACGGGTGACCCAGGGCGATCGCGCCGCCGTGCAGGTTAACCTTCTCGTTCATCTTGTCGAGCACTTTCAGATCTTTCAGCACTGGCAAGGCCTGTGCGGCGAAAGCTTCGTTGAGCTCGAAGAAGTCGATATCGTTAATGCCAAGGCCCGCACGCTTCAGGGCTTTTTGTGTCGCCGGCACTGGACCATAGCCCATGATCGCCGGGTCCACACCCGCTACTGCCATCGAACGGATCACCGCCATCGGCTGGATACCCAGGTCCTGTGCACGCTGCGCCGACATCACGATCATGCACGAAGCACCGTCGGTGATCTGCGACGAAGTACCGGCAGTCACGGTGCCGCCCTTCGGATTGAATGCCGGCTTGAGCGCCGCCAGACTTTCCAGGGTGGTTTCCGGACGAATGGTTTCGTCGTAGTCGTACAGTTTCAGGAAACCGTTCTCGTCGTAACCCTGCATCGGGATGATTTCGTCCTTGAACTTGCCTTCCACGGTTGCCTTGTGGGCCAACTGATGGGAACGCACGCCAAAGGCATCCTGCTGCTCACGGGTGATGCCGTGCATCTTGCCGAGCATTTCCGCGGTCAGGCCCATCATGCCCGAGGCTTTCGCCGCATACAGCGACATGTGCGGGTTCGGATCGACACCGTGCATCATGCTCACGTGGCCCATGTGCTCGACGCCGCCGACCACGAACACGTCACCGTTGCCGGTCATGATCGCTTGCGCAGCAGTGTGCAGCGCGCTCATCGACGAACCGCACAGACGGCTGACGGTCTGGCCGGCCGAAGTGTGCGGAATCTGGGTCATTAGCGACGCCATGCGCGCGATGTTCCAGCCCTGTTCCAGGGTCTGGTTGACGCAGCCCCAGATCACGTCCTCGACTTCCGCCGGGTCGACCTTGCTGTTGCGTTCCAGCAGTTTGCTGATCAGGTGCGCCGACATGTCTTCAGCGCGGGTGTTGCGGTGCATGCCGCCCTTGGAGCGGCCCATCGGAGTACGACCGAAGTCGACAATCACGACGTCTCTAGGATTCAAGCTCATAAGTTCACTCTCACTCTAGTTGGGGGCGCTTAACCGAAGAAGCTCTGGCCGTTTTTGGCCATTTCGCGCAGCTTCGCGGTCGGGTGGTACAGCGCGCCCAAATCAGCATACTGGTCAGCCAGGGCAACGAACTCGGCAACACCGATCGAATCGATGTAGCGCAGCGCACCGCCACGGAATGGAGGGAAACCGATACCGTAGACCAGACCCATGTCGGCTTCGGCGGCGGTTTCAACGATGCCGTCTTCCAGGCAGCGCACGGTTTCCAGGCACAGCGGGATCATCATCCAGTTGATGATGTCTTCGTCAGTGACTTCGCGCTGCTCGTAAACGATCGGCTTGAGCACTTCGAGTACCGACGGATCGGCGACTTTCTTCTGCTTGCCTTTCTTGTCGGCCTCGTAGGCGTAGAAGCCCTTGCCGTTCTTCTGGCCCAGGCGTTTGGCTTCGTACAGCACGTCGATGGCCGAACGACGGTCATCCTTCATGCGATCCGGGAAACCTTCAGCCATGACGTCGCGACCGTGGTGACCGGTGTCGATGCCGACCACGTCCATCAGGTACGCAGGACCCATCGGCCAGCCGAATTTTTCCATGACTTTGTCGATGCGGACGAAGTCGACACCGGCGCTGACCAGCTTGGCGAAACCGCCGAAGTACGGGAACAGCACGCGGTTGACCAGGAAGCCGGGGCAGTCATTGACCACGATCGGGTTCTTGCCCATTTTCTTCGCATAGGCAACGGTGGTAGCGATCGCCAGTTCGCTGGACTTCTCGCCACGGATCACTTCCACCAGCGGCATCATGTGCACCGGGTTGAAGAAGTGCATGCCGACAAAGTTTTCCGGACGCTTGAGGGCCTTGGCCAGCAGGCTGATGGAAATAGTCGAGGTGTTCGACGCGAGGATGGTGTCCTCTTTGACCTTGTCTTCGACTTCAGCCAGCACCGCTTGCTTGACCTTCGGATTCTCGACCACAGCTTCGACGACCAGATCGACGTGACCGAAGTCGCCGTACG
The DNA here is from genome assembly GCF_004307585.1 of Pseudomonas sp. Sample_20. NCBI lineage: Bacteria > Pseudomonadati > Pseudomonadota > Gammaproteobacteria > Pseudomonadales > Pseudomonadaceae > Pseudomonas > Pseudomonas sp. Sample_20. The sequence continues at coordinate 21,360 of NZ_RCOA01000035.1, forward strand.
ACAGCGTCGGACGAATGCCGTTGAGCACTTCAGCCATCTTCGCAGCGGTCATGCGACCCTTGTCAACGCGGCCGACCAGCAGCTTGGCGGCTTCGGCCAGACCCTGCTCGATACCGTGCTCGTTGATGTCCTTCATCAGGATTGGCGTGCCTTTGGAGGCCGACTGATAGGCGATACCGCCACCCATGATGCCGGCGCCCAGAACGGCAGCCTGCTTCACGTCTTTGGCGATTTCGTCGTAGGCCTTGGCCTTCTTCTTCAGTTCCTGATCGTTCAGGAACAGGCCGATCAGGCTCTGCGCAGCAGAGGTCTTGGCCAGTTTGACGAAGCCTGCAGCTTCCACTTCCAGTGCCTTGTCGCGACCGAAGTTCGCGGCTTTCTGGATGGTCTTGATCGCTTCAACCGGCGCCGGGTAATTCGGGCCGGCCTGGCCAGCCACGAAACCTTTGGCGGTTTCGAAAGCCATCATTTGTTCAATGGCGTTCAACTTGAGTTTTTCAAGTTTCGGCTGACGCTTGGCCTTGTAATCGAACTCGCCGGAGATGGCGCGCTTGATCAGCTCAAGGGCAGCTTCCTGCAGCTTCTCTGGAGCAACCACGGCGTCGACGGCGCTGACTTTCAGGGCGTCTTCAGGACGGTTTTCCTTGCCGGCGGCAATCCACTCGATGGCATTGTCGACACCGATCAGACGCGGCAGACGTACGGTACCGCCGAAGCCCGGGTAGATGCCCAGTTTGACTTCCGGCAGACCAATCTTGGCCTTGGTGGACATGACGCGATAGTCAGCCGCCAGGCACATTTCCAGACCGCCACCGAGGGCGATGCCGTTGATGGCCGCGACGGTCGGCACGTTGAGGTCTTCGAAATCGCTGAAGATCTTGTTGGCTTCGAGATTGCCAGCAACCAGCTCGGCATCCGGCAGCTTGAAGTTGTCGACAAATTCGGTGATGTCGGCGCCGACGATGAACACGTCCTTGCCGCTGCTGACGATCACGCCCTTGATCGAAGCATCTGCCTTGATGGTGTCTACGGCCTGACGCAGTTCGTTCAGGGTTAGACGGTTGAACTTGTTGACGGACTCACCCTTGAGGTCGAATTTCAATTCGACGATGCCACTTTCAAGAGCTTTAACCGTGATGGCTTTACCTTCGTAAATCATCAACTGATCTCCACGATATGGAAGCTGAACAGTACACGTCGGACGCAGGCTTATGGCTCAGAAGGACGCTTTGCTCGTCGATACTGACACCGTCCGCCTGGCACACCCGCCAACGCGATAGTCGGGATTCTGTAGGAGCAGTCTGTAAGACAAACGCTCAATTCATACGCCCGTTTGATTCGGGTACGTCACCTTCACGGAATTTCTGACAATTGTCAATCGCCCTAAATTCGGGCTGAAATGCGACTTTGCAGTCATTTCTGCACCATGATGAGCAGCAACACCCGTCTCGATGTTGAGCCATTCATAGAATCTATAGTTAGAAGAGTCGCCCTAATTTCCGCCGAGCCCTGTTCAGAAGGCTACGCTGGGGGGACTGCGAGGAAATTTGCCGGGGCGAACAAGCGCCTGCCGCAACAAAAGATTACCGGCCTGCCTGGCCAACCCGCCCGACGAATCATGTCGGGCTTTTTATTGCTCGTCTGCCAGACCTTCCACACCGTTGCAGTGAGAAAAGTCGCCGTTTCACGCCAGCGCTTTCAGCGTCGCGTCGATATCCTGCAGAACCGTCGCCTCGCCCTTCTCGCCCCAGTACAAGGCGATCATCTGCTTGTCCGCTTCGATCTTGAAAACATTCCCCGGCAATTTTTCGAAATAATCGAGCAGGGTCCGGTCATCGCAGACTTCTTGCCATTGATTGACCCACACGCCCGGGGTTTTCTGCCAATAGGTCCAGCACGCCGGTTGACTGCCACGCCGCGGCCGGTGGAACTGGGCGCACGGATTCGGCGGCTCCGGCAGCAGCCAGTGCGGCCACTCCTGCGGCGCCAGCTGCATGGCCAGGCCGATGCGTCGCGCCTCCATGCGCAGGGCCATGCGCCCGCTCTGCGTGCGCGATGGGCGCAACCATGCCAGCGGGCTTAAAACTACCAGCAGGATTGACACCACCAGCCAGACCGTCATATCTGTACTCCCGATTTTTGATGAGCCCATTGTGTCACTTGCGAACCAATGCGCTTGAAACCAGCCATACTTACCAATATCGAACCCTCAGGAGGAGCACCTCATGCCCTACCACCACATACTGGTCGCCGTAGATCTGACCGAAGAGTGCGACCCTGTGATCCACCGCGCCCGCGAGCTGTCGGTGAGCAACGCTGCCAAGTTGTCGCTGGTGCATATCGTTGAACCTATGGCCATGGCCTTCGGTGGCGACGTGCCGATGGACCTGTCACAACTGCAACAACAGCAGTTTGATCAGGCCAAGGAGCGTCTTGAAAAACTCAAATCGAAATACCCCGAGCTCGAAGGCGCCAATTGCCATCTGACCTACGGCCAGCCACGCCAGGAAATCCATCATTTTGCCAAGGAACAAGCGTGCGATCTGATCGTGGTCGGCAGTCACGGCCGTCATGGCCTGGCACTGCTGCTCGGCTCGACCGCGAATGACGTGCTGCACGGCGCACCATGCGATGTACTGGCGGTGCACCTGGTCAAACGTTGATCTGTCTTGCTCTTTGTGGGAGCGAGCCTGCTCGCGAATACGTCGGCACATTCAATATGAGTGGTGCCTGACACACCGCCTTCGCGAGCAGGCTCGCTCCCACAGGTGACCTGCTCCCGCCTGTAGATCGCGTTACATATGAAAAGCCCGGCGCTCATCACTGAGCGCCGGGCTTGTTTACATCAGGAGCAATCAGGCATCCAGCTCGGCCCAACGCTCCACCAACGCATCCAGCTCGGCCTGCAATTGCTCCAGCGAAGCAATCACTTTGGCCGTTTCCGCCGGCGGACGCTGATAGAAACCGGCTTCAGCCATTTCGGCTTCAACCGCGGCGATCTGTTGCTCCTTGGCGTCGATGTCGCCCGGCAAGGCTTCCAGCTCGCGCTGCAGCTTGTAGCTGAGTTTTTTCTTGGCAACCGGAGCAGCAGCGGCAGGCGCAGCCACCGGAGCCGGCTCAGCGGTAACCACCGCCGAGTTCAGGTCAGCCTTGCCCGACTTGCTTTCAGTCACGCCCAACAGACGCGGCGAGCCGCCCTGACGGATCCAGTCCTGATAGCCGCCGACATATTCACGAACCTTGCCTTCACCTTCGAAGACCAGGGTGCTGGTCACCACGTTATCGAGGAATGCCCGGTCGTGGCTGACCATCAGCACGGTGCCGTTGAAGGTCAGCAGCACTTCTTCGAGCAGCTCGAGGGTTTCCACATCGAGGTCGTTGGTCGGTTCGTCGAGTACCAGCAGGTTCGCCGGTTTGCTGAACAGCTTCGCCAGCAACAGACGCGCACGCTCGCCACCGGACAACGCCTTGACCGGCGTGCGTGCACGCTGCGGGCTGAACAGGAAGTCGCCGAGATAGCTCAGCACATGGCGGCTCTGCCCGTCGATGTCGATGAAGTCGCGACCTTCGGCGACGTTGTCGATCACGGTTTTTTCCAGATCCAGCTGATGGCGCAACTGGTCGAAGTAGGCGACATCGATACGCGTGCCCTCTTCCACTTTGCCGCTGGTCGGTTGCAGACCGCTGAGCATCAGTTTCAACAGAGTAGTCTTGCCGGTACCGTTAGCGCCGAGCAAACCGATACGGTCGCCGCGCTGCAGGACCATGGAGAAATCCTTGATCAGGAACGGCCCGCCCGGATGCGCGAAGCTCACGTTCTCGAGCACCATCACCTGCTTGCCGGATTTGTCGGCGGTTTCCAGCTGGATGTTGGCCTTGCCGGTACGCTCGCGACGCTCACTACGCTCAACGCGCAGGGCTTTGAGGGCGCGCACGCGACCTTCGTTGCGAGTGCGGCGGGCCTTGATGCCCTGACGGATCCACACTTCTTCCTGAGCCAGACGCTTGTCGAACAACGCGTTGGCGGTTTCTTCAGCGGCCAGCGCGGCTTCTTTGTGCACGAGGAAACTGGCGTAGTCGCCGTTCCAGTCGATCAGGCCGCCGCGATCCAGTTCGAGGATGCGCGTGGCGAGGTTTTGCAGGAAGGAACGGTCGTGCGTGATGAACAGCACGGCGCCCTGGAAATCTTTCAGCGCTTCTTCGAGCCAGGCAATCGCACCGATGTCCAGGTGGTTGGTCGGTTCGTCGAGCAGCAGCAGATCGGGCTCGGACACCAGCGCCTGCGCCAGCAGCACGCGACGACGCCAGCCGCCGGACAACTCGGCGAGGGTCTTGTCGGCCGGCAGTTGCAGGCGGCTCAGGGTGCTGTCGACCAGCGTCTGCAAGCGCCAGCCGTCACGGGCTTCAAGGTCGTGCTGAACGTGCATCAGCTTGTCCAGATCGGCGTCGGTGACGATGTTCTGGCTCAGGTGATGGTATTCGGCGAGCAAGGCGCCAACACCATCAAGGCCTTCAGCGACCACGTCGAATACCGTCCGGTCGTCGGCCACTGGCAATTCTTGCGGCAATTCGCCGATTTTCAGACCGGGGGCACGCCACACCGAGCCGTCATCGGGCTTCTGGTCGCCCTTGACCAGTTTCATCATGCTGGACTTGCCAGTGCCGTTGCGGCCGATGATGCACACCCGCTCACCACGGGCGATCTGCCAGGACACCTTGTCCAACAACGGCATAGCGCCGAACGCAAGGGACACATCGCTGAATTTGAGCAGGGTCATGAGCTTCTCCAAAAACCGGGCGCGCATTCTACCTGACTTGAGGCTTCAGCAGGCCGGCAATTTGTCTGTCGAAGCACTCTGCACAACATTTGTTGCGAACTTGTGCAGCGAGGCTCGCAAAGCTTTCGCCGCTTGCTGGCAAAAGGCTAAGCTACAGGCAATTCAGTGCGGATTTCGATCGGCACTTGTCATGATTTCTCTGCCCGGATGTCTCATGCGCAGTCGCCTTTTCAGTGTTTTGTCCTGCTTGTTTCTTACCGCCGCTGCCGCTCAATCCGTCCAGGCGGTGGACTTGTCCACCCAACGCCAGTATTACGATGAAGCCAAGCGCGCCTTGGCCAAGGGTGATACCGGCCCGTATTTCCGTTACAGCCAGGCGCTGGCCGATTATCCGCTGGAACCGTATCTGGCCTACGACGAGCTGACCGCGCGTCTGAAGACGGCGAGCAACGCCGAGATCGAGAAATTCCTCGCCGAACACGGTGATTTGCCGCAGGCCAATTGGATGAAACTGCGCTGGTTGCGCTGGCTCGCCGACCGTGGCGACTGGGCGACCTTCGTCAAGTATTACGATCCGAAGCTGAATTTCACCGAACTGGACTGCCTCAACGCGCAGTACCAGATCAGCCACGACAAGAAAGCCGAAGGGTATGCCAGTGCGGAAAAACTCTGGCTGACCGGCAAATCGCAACCGGCTGCGTGTGACGCGCTGTTCGGCATCTGGGCCGCCGATGGCCAGCTCACCGAGCAAAAACGCTGGGAGCGCACCAAACTTGCCGCGCAGGCACGCAACTATCCACTGGCCAACAGCCTGATCAACGGCCTGACCACCCTCGCCCCGCGCGGTCGCTTGCTGGTCGACGTGGCGCAGAAACCCGAACTGCTCAACCAGCCGTCGCGCTTCACCCCGGCCGACGAGCCGATGTCAGACGTCGTCAGCCTCGGCTTGCGCCGCCTCGCCAGGCAGGATCCGGACAAGGCCATGGCTTTGCTCGACGGTTACGCCAGCAGCATGCATTTCTCTCGTGATGAAAAAGTCGCGATTGCTCGCGAGATCGGCCTGACCCTTGCGCGCCGCTTCGACAGCCGCGCGCTGGACGTCATGACCAAATACGATCCGGAGCTGCGCGACAACACTGTCTCGGAATGGCGCCTGCGCCTGCTCTTGCGTCTGGCACGCTGGAATGATGCCTATGAGCTGACCAAACGTCTGCCGCAAGACCTGGCCACCACCAACCGTTGGCGCTACTGGCAGGCGCGCAGTCTGGAACTGGCCGAGCCACAAAACCCGCAAGCGCTGACCCTGTACAAGAATCTGGCGCGGGAACGAGACTTTTACGGCTTCCTCGCCGCAGACCGTTCACAATCGCCTTACTCGCTGAACAACAAGCCGCTGGTGCTCAGCCAGGCGTTGATCAACAAAGTCCGTAACACCCCCGGCGTACGTCGCGCGCTGGAGTTTCATGCACGCGGGCAGATCGTCGACGGGCGCCGCGAGTGGTATCACGTCAGCCGACATTTCAATCGCGATGAAATGGTCGCACAGGCCAAACTGGCCTACGACCTGAAATGGTACTTCCCGGCGATCCGCACCATCAGTCAGGCACAGTACTGGGACGATCTGGACATCCGCTTCCCGATGGCGCACCGCGATACCCTCGTGCGTGAAGCCAAGGTGCGCGGCCTGCATTCGAGCTGGGTGTTCGCCATCACCCGGCAGGAAAGCGCCTTCATGGATGACGCGCGCTCCAGCGTCGGCGCCAGCGGCCTGATGCAATTGATGCCCGGCACGGCCAAGGAAACCGCGCGCAAGTTCAGCATTCCACTGGCCTCGCCCCAGCAAGTGCTCAATCCAGACAAGAACATCCAGCTCGGCGCCGCTTATCTCAGCCAGGTTCACAGCCAGTTCAACGGCAACCGCGTACTCGCCTCCGCCGCTTACAACGCCGGGCCAGGCCGCGTGCGTCAGTGGCTGCGCGGCGCTGATCACCTGAGTTTCGACGTCTGGGTGGAAAGCATCCCGTTCGACGAAACCCGTCAATACGTGCAGAACGTGTTGTCCTACTCGGTGATCTACGGGCAAAAACTCAACTCGCCGCAACCGCTGGTGGATTGGCATGAGCGGTATTTTGATGATCAGTAATCACCAGGCTGACGCCGGATCATGAAAAATGCCCGTATCGTGAGATACGGGCATTTTTTTGGTCGGTTACTTGGTCGGTTACTTGGTCGGTTACTTGGTCGGTTACTTGGTCGGTCACTTGGTCGGTTACTTGATCGGTTACTTGGTCGATTGCTCAGTCTGCTGTGACAGATCGACCATCATTAAACTGCAACGCCGCCAGCCGTGCGTACAGCGGATTGCTGGCGATCAACTCCTGATGTGTCCCCACCGCTACCAGCTTGCCTTGATCCATCACTGCAATGCGGTCAGCGTTCTTAACCGTGGCCAGTCGGTGCGCGATGACCAGCGTGGTGCGGTTCTCCATCAGCGTTGGCAGGGCCTGCTGGATCAGATGCTCGCTCTGGGCGTCGAGGGCACTGGTGGCTTCGTCCAGGAGCAGGATCGGCGCGTCTACCAGCAAGGCGCGGGCAATGGCCAGACGCTGGCGCTGACCGCCGGACAACCCGAGGCCGCCATCTCCCAGATGAGTTTGATAGCCGTCCGGCATTTGTTCGATGAAGTCGTGGGCGTGGGCAATTCGCGCAGCTTCCTTGACCTGTTCAAGCGTGGCCGTCGGGCAGCCGTAGCGGATGTTGTCCTCCACACTGCCGAAGAACAATGCAGGGGTTTGCGAGACCAGGGCGAAACAGCGGCGCAGATCCAGCGGGTCAAGGCTGGTCAGCGGCACGCCATCGAGGAGAATCTGCCCCTCGCGTGGATCGTAGAAGCGCAGCAACAAGTCGTAAACCGTGGACTTGCCGGCGCCGGACGGCCCCACCAATGCCAGGGTTTCGCCTGCCCTCACCGTCAGATTCAAGCCATCGACGGCGTAGCTTTGCGGACGCGACGGGTAGGAAAAACGCACGTCGCGCAGTTCAAGTTCTCCTTTGACTCGCGCTGGCAAAGTGACCAGTCCGGTCGACGGTGGCTGGATGATGTTTTCCGAACGCAGCAATTCTGCGATGCGTTCAGCGGCACCCGCAGCCCGTTGCAGTTCGCCGATCACTTCGCTCAGCGTGCCGAACGCGCTGCCGACAATCAGGCTGTAGAAAACGAATGCCGCCAGCTCGCCGGCTGATATCCGTCCCGCCATCACATCCATGCCGCCGACCCACAACATCACCGCCACCGCGCCAAGCACCAGCACGATCACCAAAGTGATCAACCACGCTCGCTGGAAGATCCGTTTACGCGCGGTTTCGAACGCCTGCTCGACGGTCGAAGCGAAACGCTGCTCGTCCTGAACCTGGTGGTTGTAGGCTTGTACGGTTTTGATCTGGCCGAGGGTTTCCGACACATAGCTGCCAATGTCGGCGATACGGTCCTGGCTCTGGCGCGAGAGATTGCGCACACGGCGGCCGAAAATCAGGATTGGCGCGATCACCAGCGGCAGTGCAATCACGACAATGCTGGTCAACTTCGGATTGGTGATGAACAGCAGCACTACACCACCGATCACCATCAGCAGATTGCGCAGGAACAGTGAGAGTGACGAACCGATCACCGATTGCAGCAAGGTGGTGTCAGCGGTCAGGCGCGACTGGATTTCCGAGCTGCGGTTGTCCTCATAAAAGCCCGGATGCAGATACACCAGGTGATTGAACACCTGACGGCGAATGTCGGCGACCACGCGCTCGCCTATCCACGACACCAGATAGAAACGGGCAAAGGTGCCCAGCGCCAGCCCGAGCACCAGCAACATGAAAATGCCGATGGACTGATTGAGCAGATGCGGCGAACGGGTCATGAAACCCTGGTCTACCAACAACTTGATGCCCTGCCCCATCGACAGGGTAATGCCGGCGGTGACGATCAGCGCGAGCAAAGCGCCGAAGGCATGCCAGCGGTACGGCAGGAGAAAATGACTGGTCAGGCGCAGGGCGCGCCGGTGTCGGGAAGAAAGCATGGAGATCATGGAGTTCACGTCTGCGCAGATGGATCGGGCCAGCCTACAGACTCAGATGGGGTGGAACTCTGTAAATCACAATGAGTCAGGTTAAATATGCCCGGGATGTCCGGATGCTAGAAACGATTGGTCTAAGGTTGCGGTTGAGACGAGCGGTCATTTCTGTTTGAGTAGAGATGCCGCCCGCCGACAGACCGCAGGGAGTTGTCACAGCCTGGTCACGTGGCGGTTTTAACTTAGGCACACAACCTGATGAGGAGACAGGCCATGTCCTTGCAACACAGCAGCGAAGACAAGATTGAAGTGATCCGCACCAAACCCGACCAGTCTCTGGGTTGCTCGATTATCGATGAGCAGGGCCGCGAAGTACCGATCACTGAAGACATGATCCAGGACGCTTGCCGCGAACTGGAGAAGCGATTGGTCAAGCCTGCCGAACAAGAGTGATGTAGCCACCGTCTTCCCGACCCGGCCCTGATTGGCCGGGTTTTTTATATCTGCAATTCGGGATTGGTGGTCTGGCTTTCGCGAGCAGGCTCGCTCCCACCTTTAACTTTGCTGCACTGTAGATCCCCTGTGGGAGCGAGCCTGCTCGCGAAAAGGCCAGCGCTGATTCAGACAGCCACCGCCCCCAGCGCCTCAACAATCTGCCGCAACCCCGGCGCATCACCTTCAATTCGCACCTTCAGCCCTTCAATCTCGCGGCGCACCGGATACTGCTTGCGCAACACGTCAAACGCCGCTCGCTGCTCGGCGACATTCCCCACCAGACTGCGGCGGAAATCCGCATCATCGCGGCGCGGGTCGTACACGCCCCGGCACAACATCGCCAGCGCCCATGCCGGATCGCTGTCACCGTGCAGGGAAACTTCCGACAACCAGGTTGCTGGCAGCAGATCGCTGAGCTGGATAGCAGCAGGTTGGCCGCTGAAAGCGCAGTAGGCCTGATAAATCTGCGCGGTCCCGCGTTGCTTGCCGTCGAGGCTGTAACCGGCAATATGAGGCGTGGCCAATACGCAGAGCTCGGCCAGCGCAGGGTCGACTTCCGGCTCCTTCTCCCAGACGTCGAGCACCGCTTGCAGGTCCTCGCGCTCCAGCAGCACCTCACGCAGCGCAACGTTATCCACCACAGGGCCGCGCGCCGCGTTGATCAGCCATGTTCCCGGCTTGAGTTGCTGCAAACGCTGTTGATCGAACAGGTGCCACGTCGCGTCGTCGCCATTGCGAGTCAATGGCGTATGCAGACTGATCACGTCGCACTGTTCGATGATCTGCTCGAGGCTGACATATTCGCCGCCCTCGGCAGCCTGACGCGGCGGATCGCAAACCTTCACATTCCAGCCCAGGCCCTTGAGGACCTTGATCAAGCGCCCCCCCACTTCACCGGCGCCGACGACACCGTAAGTACGCTGAGTCAGATCCGCGCCTTCGATTTCGGCCAGCGTCATCAGACTGCCCAGTACGTAATCGACCACGCCACGGGCATTGCAACCCGGCGCGCTCGACCAGCAGATCCCGGCCTCGTTGAAGTAATCGAGATCCAGATGATCGGTGCCGATGGTGCAGGTGCCGACAAAGCGCACCTTGCTGCCAGCAAGCAGCGCGCGATTGACGTTGGTCACCGAACGCACCAGCAACACATCGGCGTGCTCGACCGTCGCGCGGTCAATGGAGCGGCCCGGCACTCGGCGGATGTCACCGAAACCGGCAAAAAAGGCATCGAGCAGCGGGATATTTTCGTCGGCAACAATCAGCATGGCGGGCTCCTTGGGCGGATCGGCAGTTTAGGTGCTGACGCGTCGATCAGCCAGCAGGGTTTGCGCTTACAAATGCGCAACAGAGGATTTTTCCTGACCGAGGCGTCAGCGGCGTAGAATGCGCCGCTCTGCGCATCAATACTTTCTGGACGCTTTGCCTGTGAACCCTGTAACTGACCAACCTGTCGCCGTCTCGCTGAGCCGCCCTGCGCGGATTCGCCTGGAGTTGAAAAACCTGCTCGCCCTCGCCCTGCCGATCATCATCGCGCAACTGGCGACCACGGCCATGGGCTTCGTCGATGCGGTGATGGCCGGGCGCGTCGGGCCCAAGGACCTGGCGGCAGTGGCATTGGGCAACTCGATCTGGGTTCCGGTATTTCTGTTGATGACCGGCACCCTGCTGGCCACCACGCCAAAGGTCGCGCAGCGTTTCGGCGCCGGCAAGCACAGCGAGATCGGCCCGATCGTGCGTCAGGCGTTGTGGCTGGCATTGGTAGTCGGATTGATCGCCACCTCGATGCTGATCGCTGCCGAGCCGGTCCTGCATCTGATGAAAGTCGATCCCGAGTTGATCGGCCCGTGCATGCAATATCTGCACGGCATCGCCAGCGGCTTGCCGGCGGTGGCCTTCTATCACGTGCTGCGCTGCACCAGCGACGGCATCGGCCGCACCCGCCCGGCCATGGTGTTGGGCCTCTGTGGTCTGGCGCTGAACATCCCGCTGAACTACATCTTCATCTACGGCCACTTCGGCGTACCGGCCATGGGCGGCGTCGGTTGCGGCTGGGCCACGGCGATCGTGATGTGGGTGATGGCGCTGGGCCTGGCCGGGTACGAACGCTGGGCACCAGCCTATCGCTCAAGCGAACTGTTCAGCCGCTTCGACTGGCCGCAGTGGGCGGTGATCAAACGTCTGCTGTCGATTGGTTTGCCGATCGGCATCGCGGTGTTTGCCGAGTCGAGCATCTTCGCCGTGATCGCCCTGCTGATCGGCAGCCTCGGCGCGACGGTGGTGGCCGGGCATCAGATCGCGCTGAACGTCAGCTCGCTGGTGTTCATGATCCCGTACTCGCTGGGCATGGCGGTTACCGTGCGTGTCGGCCAGGCGCTAGGCCGCGAGGAACCGCGTGAGGCGCGTTTTGCCGCTGGAGTCGGCATGGGCACGGCGCTGGCCTACGCCTGCCTGTCGGCGAGCCTGATGCTGGCGCTGCGCGAGCCGATTGCGGCGATCTATACCGCTGATCCAACGGTGATTCACATTGCGGCGATGCTGATTGTCTATTCGGCGCTGTTCCAGTTTTCCGATGCGATCCAGGTGACTGCGGCAGGCGCACTGCGTGGTTATCAGGATACTCGGGTAACGATGATCCTGACTCTCTTCGCCTACTGGGGGATTGGTTTACCGGTCGGTTATGCGCTGGGCCTGACCGATTGGCTCGGCGAGCCACGCGGTCCGAGCGGTTTGTGGCAGGGTTTGATCGTCGGTTTGAGCTGCGCAGCGTTGATGCTGTCGATTCGTCTGACACGCAGTGCGCGCAAGCGAATTCGAATCAGTCGTTCGGCGGGTTGATCACCCATAAAAAAAGACCTGCATTTGCAGGTCTTTTTTTGCCCTGAGTCAGGACTTCTTGCGAATCCAGTACAGATAGGTGCCGGCCTCTTCGTGCTGGCTGACCAGCTCATGGTCAAGAAACACGCAGAACTTGGGGATATCGCGCTTGGTCGAGGGATCGGTGGCGATCACCTTGAGCAGGCCGCCGGGCACCAGATCGCGGATGTGCTGGTGCAACATCATCACCGGTTCCGGGCAATTGAGGCCGGTGGCGTCGAGGGTGCCGTCGACCGGGGTGTTGATCATTTCGCTCATGGTTTACTCCAGAAACTGGCCGGCATTGTCGCGCATCGCCGGGAATATCGTCCAACGTCTGCCGGTTAGCGGGACTTGGGCTTTTTGCTGTCGTGGCGGCGCAAGTGGCAGGTGACTTCCTCGCGGTCGTGATACAACTGCTTGCAGCCGATATCAACCTTGATCCCACGTGCCTTGAATCCATCGGCAATGCGCTCGAGCAGACGTTTCACCTCGGCATAACGCTGTTTCATCGGCAGCTTCAGGTTGACCACGGCCTCGCGGCAATGTCCCTCGCCAATCCATTCTTCCAGCATCGCCGCGTTACGCGCCGGTTTCTCGACAATGTCGCAAACCATCCAGTCCACCGGCTGTTTGGGCTTGAAGGTGAAACCATCCGCCATCAGATGCTGGACCAATCCGGTTTCCATCAGGCTTTCAGCCATCGGGCCGTTGTCGATAGCCGTCACCAGCATGCCACGGTTGACCAGTTGCCAGGTCCAGCCGCCCGGCGCGGCGCCGAGGTCAACGCCGGTCATGTCGCTGTGCAGCCGGTCTTCCCACTGATCACGTGGAATGAAGTGGTGCCACGCCTCCTCCAGCTTCAAGGTCGAACGGCTGGGTGCCTCGCGAGGAAACTTCAGGCGCGGGATGCCCATCGGCCACATCGCCGAATTGCCGGCATCGGCCATGCCGAGAAACACTTCGCGACCACTTTTGAAGGTCAGCAACAAACGCGGCTTGCTGGCGTCTTCCACCAGTTTGCCAGCGGCGGTCAGCGCCTTGCGCAGCGGGCCTTCGAACTTTTTGCAGAAATTCGACAGTTCCTTGCCGTCATTGGTATCGACCACTTCCAGCCACAGACTGCCAAACACCGGGAAATCGGCCATGTGCGCGAGGATTACGCTGATGCGATCGTTTTCCGGCAGATCGATGAAAAAGCCGCGCGCCCACTGCCGCGGGAAGATCAATTCGGCGAAACGCTGACCGCGCATCAGGCGTTCAGCGCCGTCCGCTTCAGTGCAGACAAACTCGGCGCAGGCCGTGGCGGTTTTGGCTTTGGCGTAACCGGCGACATTGAGACGGGCAGCGAGATCGGAAATCTCCGAACAGACTTCGCCTTCGAAGCCGGGCCGGCAATGCATGAATAGGGTGTTCATTCTTACTCCTGGGCAGCGGTCGATCATTCGGCCGCTGCGCGATGCTCAAGCCTTGCGTTGCCGCAATGCCTGTCACGAAATCCGGCGCATGATAGCTGAAGTCGGAACCTTGGTTCCGTCCATAGAGTCCAGTTATTAGCCAGCTACTCAAAACAGGGCTAGGTTTAATGCTCTGCCCGTCCCCTCAGTCCGTAGCCGTGCGGACTCAAAGGAGTGATCGTAATGCCGTCCCTCGATAGTCTGAAGTCACTGAAAACCCTACAAATCGACGCCACGACCTACCACTATTTCAGCCTGCCGGAAGCCGCCAAAAGCCTGGGCGATCTCGACAAGCTGCCGATGTCATTGAAGGTCCTGCTGGAAAATCTGCTGCGCTGGGAAGACGAAAAAACTGTCACCGGCGCTGACCTCAAGGCCATCGCCGCCTGGCTCAAGGAGCGCCGCTCTGATCGGGAAATCCAGTACCGCCCTGCCCGTGTATTGATGCAGGACTTTACCGGCGTCCCCGCCGTGGTCGATCTCGCCGCCATGCGTGCGGCGATGGCCAAGGCCGGCGGCGATCCGCAGCGGATCAATCCGTTGTCGCCGGTGGATCTGGTGATCGACCACTCGGTGATGGTCGACAAGTTTGCCAGCGCCAGTGCGTTTGAACAGAACGTCGACATCGAAATGCAACGCAACGGCGAGCGCTATGCCTTCCTGCGCTGGGGCCAGAGTGCGTTCGATAACTTCAGCGTGGTCCCGCCGGGTACCGGCATCTGCCACCAGGTCAACCTTGAGTACCTCGGCCGCACCGTCTGGACCAAAGACGAGGATGGCCGCACTTACGCGTTCCCCGACACGCTGGTCGGCACCGACTCACACACCACCATGATCAACGGCCTCGGCGTACTCGGCTGGGGCGTGGGCGGGATCGAAGCGGAAGCGGCGATGCTTGGGCAACCGGTATCGATGCTGATTCCGGAAGTGATCGGCTTCAAGCTCACCGGCAAACTCAAGGAAGGCATCACCGCCACCGATCTGGTGTTGACCGTGACGCAGATGCTGCGCAAAAAAGGCGTGGTCGGCAAATTCGTCGAGTTCTACGGCGACGGTCTCGCCGACCTGCCACTGGCCGACCGCGCGACCATCGCCAACATGGCCCCGGAATACGGTGCGACATGCGGCTTCTTCCCGGTCGACAATGTCACGCTGGAATACCTGCGCCTGTCGGGTCGGCCGCCGGAAGTAGTGAAATTGGTCGAGGCCTACACCAAAGCTCAAGGCCTGTGGCGTCTGCCGGGTCAGGAGCCGGTGTTCACCGACAGCCTGGCGCTGGATATGGGCAGCGTCGAAGCCAGTCTGGCCGGGCCGAAACGCCCGCAGGATCGGGTCTCGCTGCCGAACGTCGCGCAGGCCTTCAGTGATTTCATCGACCTGCAATTCAAACCCACCAGCAAGGAAGAAGGACGCCTGGAAAGCGAGGGCGGTGGCGGCGTGGCGGTGGGCAACGCCGATCTGGTCGGTGAGGCGGACTACGAATACGAGGGCAAGACCTATCGCCTGAAAAACGGTGCCGTGGTCATCGCCGCGATCACTTCCTGCACCAACACTTCCAACCCGAGCGTGATGATGGCTGCTGGACTGCTGGCGAAAAAAGCCGTCGAAAAAGGTCTGACACGCAAGCCGTGGGTGAAAAGCTCTCTCGCCCCCGGCTCGAAAGTGGTCACCGACTACTACAAAGCTGCCGGGCTGACTCAGTACCTTGATCAGCTCGGGTTTTCGTTGGTCGGCTACGGTTGCACCACCTGCATCGGCAACTCCGGGCCACTGCCGGAGCCGATCGAGAAAGCCATTCAGAAAGCCGATCTGACCGTCGCGTCGGTCTTGTCCGGCAACCGCAACTTCGAAGGTCGCGTACACCCACTGGTGAAAACCAACTGGCTGGCCTCGCCTCCGCTGGTCGTCGCTTACGCACTGGCTGGCAGCGTGCGCACCGATATCAGCAGCGAACCGCTGGGCGAGGATCAGCAGGGCAATCCGGTGTACCTGCGCGATATCTGGCCGAGCAGCCGGGAAATCGCCGAAGCGGTGAATCAGGTCAATACGGCGATGTTCTACAAGGAATACGCCGAAGTGTTTGCCGGTGATGAGCAATGGCAGGCCATCGAGGTGCCGCAAGCGGCCACTTACGTCTGGCAGGACGATTCGACCTACATTCAGCATCCACCTTTCTTCGACGACATTTCCGGCCCTCTGCCGGAAGTCAAAGACGTTAAAGGCGCGCGGGTCTTGGCCTTGCTCGGCGATTCAGTGACCACCGACCACATCTCCCCCGCCGGCAACATCAAGATCGACAGCCCGGCCGGGCGGTATCTGCAGGAAAAAGGCGTCGAGCCGCGCGACTTCAACTCCTACGGTTCCCGTCGCGGCAATCATGAAGTGATGATGCGCGGCACGTTTGCCAACATCCGTATTCGCAACGAGATGCTTGGGGGCGAGGAAGGCGGGAACACCATTTACATTCCCACCGGGGAAAAAATGGCGATCTATGATGCGGCGATGAAATATCAGGCGTCGGGTACGCCGTTGGTGGTGATTGCCGGTCAGGAGTACGGCACCGGGTCGAGTCGTGACTGGGCGGCGAAAGGCACCAATCTGCTGGGCGTCAAAGCCGTGATTGCGGAGAGCTTCGAACGCATTCACCGCTCGAATCTGGTCGGGATGGGTGTGCTGCCGTTGCAGTTCAAGCTTGATCAGAACCGTAGGAGCCTCAATCTGACCGGCAAAGAGACGTTCGAGATTCTGGGATTGACCGGCGTCGAGCTAAGGCCGCGGATGAACCTGCCGCTGGTTATCACTCGCGAGGATGGGCGTCAGGAGAAGATTGAAGTCTTGTGCCGGATTGATACCTTGAATGAAGTTGAGTACTTCAAATCCGGGGGGATTCTGCATTATGTATTGCGGCAGTTGATTGCTTCTTGACGGGGTGACATTCGTCCAGGCTGTGATCTTTTTGACTTGGCTTTCAAAAGCAGGATCAAAAGATCGCAGCCTCCGGCGGCTCCTGCATTCAGGCAAAAAAAAACCCGCCGAAGCGGGTTTTTCCCAAGACCATTATCGACTCCCTGTCGGCAGCGATCCTTGCGATGGTCGATCGTCCATGATCCTGAAACACTCCCTGTGTCTCAGTTGATGTGTGTAGATTACCCAGTGGATCCAATCAGCAATAGTCGTAAAAGCTACCAACGCGTGTAAGACATTCGCCATACAAACACTTCCGAAAACCCTTAGACCTGTCAGGCACCGCCGCTTTCACGAGCCCTGGCGCTTTCGGCGAGAAACTGTTCAAGCCTGCTCAACTGCTCCTCCCAGCCGCGACTGTCCATGTAATACGCCTCTTTCTGACGGATATCAGGGATGTGCGCGAAGCCGGATTCCGAGACCTTGAGTAGTGTGCCGTCTTCGAAGTCCTGCAATTCGAACTTGACCAGCGTGGTCGGCTCCTGTGAGTAGTCGATCTTCGGGTTGACCGCATACGGGTGCCAGCGGAAAGAAAACAACTGCTGCGGCTCGACCCGCTCGATCAGCACATTCCACAATACGTGTTCATAACCGGGGTACGTGACCTGGCCCTGCGTCCACTCGCCAGCAATGAAGCGCCGGCCCTCTAGCGCGACACCAAACCACTGGCCAAACGCTTCGGCATCGACCAATGCACGCCAAACGTGGGAACGCGACGCCTTGAGCGTGATTTTGCGTTCGAAACTGTTAGGTACTGGTTTCATACGTCACCTCCTGTTCTGAACACTAGGCTTGTATGACCACATGTCCAATGCGAAGTTGTATCCAGGCGCTGCAGACACCGATTCGAGCGGACACATTCTGCGGTAGTTTGCGCTCTGTGATCGGCGCCGCCTGACCTGTTATCTTTCCAGCGAATCCGCAGAAACAAGGACGAATCATGCAGCCTTCTCTCGCCGATCGGTATCGCGGCGCCATCCTCGGCCTGGCTTGCGGCGATGCGGTCGGCACAACGGTTGAGTTCCAACCGCGAGGATCATTCCAGCCGCTGACCGACATGATCGGCGGTGGTCCGTTTCAGCTCAAGCCTGGGCAATGGACCGATGACACGTCGATGGCACTGTGCCTGGCCGAGAGCCTGCTGAGCAAAAACGGCTTCGATGCGGCTGATCAGATGGGCCGCTATCTCAATTGGTGGAAATGGGGATATCTGAGCTCCACCGGTGAATGTTTCGACATCGGCATGACCGTGAGCCAGGCGCTGCAACAGTATCAGCGAAGCGGAGAGCCTTTTGCCGGCTCGACTGACCCGTTGACAGCTGGCAACGGGTCGCTGATGCGGTTGGCACCAGTCGTGCTGTTTTATTTTCCGGACGCTCGACAGATCCAGATTCACGCCGCCGACAGTTCGCGCACAACCCATGCGGCGCCGGAGGCAATCGAGTGCTGCCAATTGCTGGCTGATCTGATTGCACGAGCGCTTGAGGGTGCGGAGAAAACACAGCTTCGCCGGGCGCCACTGCTCAAGCTTTCCCAGCCCAAGGTGGTTGCGATTGCTCAGGGTGAGTACCTTCACAAAGCTGAAACTGAGATAAAAGGCAGTGGCTATAGCGTCCAATCGCTGGAAGCCGCTTTGTGGTGCTTTCACCATACGCAGACATTCGCCGAAGCGGTGTTGAAAGCAGCCAATCTCGGTGATGATGCGGATACAACGGCTGCTATCGTGGGTCAGTTGGCAGGTGCTTACTACAGCGCTCGGGCGATCCCCGAGCACTGGCTGGAGCAGTTGCATGAAGGCGAGGAAATCACCGCCACTGCGGATCGCTTGCTTGAGGCCTCCCGGCTACGTACATAACAATCGATACACTCTTTCCACTCGAGATAGCGAGAACCTTATGTCAGTACGTTTGCTTCTGGCCTCTGTGCCTTTTTTGTTTGCCCCTTTCGCCCATGCCGCCGTTGATTGCGCCAACGCCAGCGATCAGGCGACGATGAATCAATGCGCGGGGCAAGCGTTCAAAGCAGCAGACAAGGAGTTGAATACGCTCTATCAGCAGATCAACGGACGCCTGAAGGACAACCCGGACGGAAAGAAGCTGCTGGTCAACGCGCAGCGGGCGTGGGTCAGCTTTCGGGATGCGGAGTGCAAGTTTTCGGCTTCTGGGGTGGCGGGCGGGAGTGTTTATCCATTGGTTTACAGTGGCTGTCTCACAGCCGTCACCAAGGCTCGGGTAGAAGCCTTCAAGCAATATTTGAAATGTGAGGAAGGTGATATGAGTTGCCCGGTACCTGGTGCGTAATCACAGGCTCACTTACGGGAGCCTGTGCTGTGAAACCGTTACGCTTCAGACGTGAGGATCGCCCGGCGCTTTGCTCGGTGCCGCATATTGCGGCTTGAGGTGGCCATCCTGATCGAGTAACCAGGCGTCCATGATCTGCCGCACTACTGGACCGGCAACACGACCACCCGCCTCGCCGTTCTCGATCATTACCGAGATGGCGATCTTTGGATGTTCGGCCGGTGCAAATCCTACAAACAGGGCGTTGTCACGGTGGCGCTCGAGGGTTTTCTCACGGTTGTAGCGCTCACCCTGCTTGATCGCCACCACTTGCGCCGTACCACTCTTGCCGGCAATGCGATATTGCGCCCCCGCAGCCGCCGCTCGTGCGATGCCTCGAGCATCGTGCATGACCATCTGCATACCGTGATTGACCTGTTCCCAATCCCGCGGATCCTTGAGCAGAATGTTCGGCATCGGGTGCTCGTCAACCGGCGCTACACCGTCGACCGACTTGGCCAGATGCGGTCGATTCCATATCCCTTTGTTGGCAATCAGTGCAGTGGCTTGGGCCAATTGCAGCGGTGTGACCTGCATGTATCCTTGGCCGATGCCCAGAATAACGGTTTCACCGGGATACCAGGCCTGCCGCCGAGTAGCGCGTTTCCACGCTTGCGACGGCATCAGACCGGGGGACTCTTCAAACATGTCCAGCGAGACTTTTTCACCAAGGCCGAACATCGCCATGTAGTCGTGCAGACGATCGATGCCAAGCTTGTGCGCCAGGTCGTAGAAGTAGGTGTCGTTGGAACGCATGATCGCCGCGTCCATGTCCACCCAACCGTCACCACTGTGGTTCCAGTTGCGATACTTGTGATCGAAGTCGGGTAATTGGTAGTAGCCGGGATCGTATACGCGGGTCTGCGGGGTCACGACGCCGGCGTCCAGACCAGCGATGGCGACTTCCGGCTTGATCGTCGAGCCTGGGGCGTACAGGCCGCGCAGTACGCGGTTAAACAGCGGACGGTCGATGGAATCGCGCAGCGCTGAATATTCCTTTGAGCTGATGCCAGTCACGAACAGATTCGGATCGAAGCTCGGATTGCTGACCATCGCCAGCACTTCTCCAGTGGACGGATCAAGGGCTACCACTGAGCCACGACGGTCGCCCAAAGCAGCTTCGGCAGCTTCCTGCAGCTTTACATCGAGGCTAAGGACGATGTTTTTACCTGGAACCGGATCGGTGTGCTTGAGTACGCGCAGCACACGGCCTTGAGCATTGGTCTCCACTTCTTCGTAACCGACATGGCCGTGCAACTGCGCCTCATAAAAACGCTCGATACCGGTTTTACCAATGGATTGAGTGCCTCGGTATTCAACGGAATCGAGCGTCTTCGATTCTTTTTCATTGATCCGACCGACATAACCAATCGAATGGGCGAAATGGGCCCCAAGGGGATAGTGCCGGACAAACTGCGGTTCGACATCAATGCCCGGCAAGCGAAATTCGTTCACCGCCAGGACGGCAATCTGCTCTTCCGTCAGCTCATAAAACAGGGTGACCGGTGTGAACGGATGCCGGGATTGCTTCATCGCCTTGTCGAATACCGTGCGGTCTTCAGCAGGCAAGTGCAGCAAGTTGATGACTTCGTCCAATTCTTGATTGACGTCGGTGGCACGCTCACGGGTGATGGTCAGGTTGTAGCTGGGGCGATTGTCGGCGAGCAACACACCGTTGCGGTCGTAGATCAATCCACGGGTTGGCGGTATCGGGAGGACATGGACGCGATTGTTTTCGGAGATGGTCGAGTGGTAGTCGAATTCCACGACCTGGAGGATGTACAGGCGCACCACCAGAGCGCAGCTGATGGCGAAGACAAACAGAGCGCAGGCGATCAATCGTTTGTTGACCAGCCGCGTCTCTTTTTCATGATCCTTGATCGGGATTGGTTCAGGCATTTCTACAGCAACTCTTTGACATAAATGAGTGCCGATCCGTGGGCATGACATCAGTCCGTTAAAAAACGAGCTGCACCATACCAAAACTCGCCATCCACTTCAGGATGAATTTCCCCGGTGGCAGGCTGAAAACTTTCTTGCAGGCAAAACAAAACCCCAACTGCTTTCGCAATTGGGGTTTCGGAATTTAATCT
>NZ_RCOA01000119.1:0-6196 GCF_004307585.1 Pseudomonas sp. Sample_20
GATTTTGGTTGCGATGAAGATGGTCGATCTGCCCCGGATCAGTGTGGGAGCGAGCCTGCTCGCGAAAGCGCAGTGTCAGGCAATGACGATGTTGAATGTGCCGCCGCCTTCGCGAGCAGGCTCGCTCCCACAGGTTTTGGCTGTTTATTCAAAATCGAGATAAATCAAAAGGCTGCACCTTTGGGCCGAAGGCAGATATTCTGCGCTTCACACTGGTACGGGAACCCGATCAACTCCATGGCCAGCCACTGCCAGGATGAATTGCCCGACGCCAAAGGAGTGTTCGAATGAGCGAAAAAAAGCTGGAAACCACGGTCGACCGCGTCTACCAAGGCGTTTACGCGGCGATCAGCAAGCGTTCGTTGCGCCCGGGCATGAAGCTGGGTGAGGCCTCGCTGGCCGAGCTGTTCAATGTCAGCCGCACCTCGGTGCGTGCTGCGCTCAAGCAATTGGAGGCCGATGGCCTGGTGACGACCGAGCCCAACAAAGGCGCATCGGTGTCGCTGCCCAGTGACGCAGAGCTGCGTTCCTTGTTCGAAACCCGGCGGCTAATCGAGATCGGCATCGTCACCGAACTGTGCCGGCGTAAAGACAGCGTTGCCATGCAGGACCTGCGCGAGCACTTGTTACTGGAAGATGCCGCGCATGCTGCCGGCGACCATGAACGACTGATCCATCTGCTCGGCGAGTTCCACCTCAAACTGGCGCGCAGCCTGAACAATCCGGTACTGCTCGACTGGTTCCAGAAGCTGATCTCGCGGGCCTCGCTATATGCCGCCGCGCTCGATGATGACAGTCATCAAGCCTGCCGCGACGATGAACACCTGCGTTTGCTCGAGTACATCGAAGCCGGCGATCAGAGCGCCGCGATCGAACTGACCTGCACGCACCTCAACGGAATCGAGAAGGCGATCCTCGACGTCGCGGCGAAAATGAAAACCGGCTATCACCCACTCAAGCACTTGATTGGCGTTTGAATGGCTCTGCGTCGCAAATCGGCTATACCTGCGATGAAACCAATGCGTTTTCACAGCCTCGAAACACACGGGCGTCGCGTCGTTGTAGCGTTGCGATAGATCGGAAAACCGCAAAAAAGGACACTGAGTCAGGCGATGCAGTTTTTATCCGAAAGCCACGGCTGTGAGGGCTGGAAAGGCGAAATGGCCGAACGCATCCGTGCGTTCGACTGGAGCCACACCGAACTGGGCGCGCTCGCCGAATGGCCGGCCAGCCTGTGCAACACCGTGCAACTGATGCTGGCTTCGCCGTTGCCCATGGTGATGCTGTGGGGGCACGCCGGCTACATGATCTACAACGACGCTTATTCCGAATTCGCCGGCGGCCGCCACCCCTATCTGCTTGGCGTCCCGGTTGAGCTGGGCTGGCCGGAAGTCGCCGAGTTCAACCGCCACGTCGTTGACACCTGCCTGGCCGGTGGCACCTTGTCCTATCGCAACAAAGAGCTGGTATTGCTGCGCGACGGCGTGCCCGAAGACGTCTGGATGGATTTGTATTACAGCCCGGTGGCCAACGACGAAGGCGTGCCCGGCGGCGTCATGGCGATGGTGGTCGAAACCACCGAACTGGTGCATTCCGAGCGCCTGCGCCAGGCGGCCGAAGATGCCTATCGCGCCGACAACGAGCGCGTGCGTCTGGCGCTGAATGCCGGCGCACTGCTTGGCTCGTTTGTCTGGGACATCAAGAACAATCGCTTCTCCGCTGACGAACGTTTCGCCCGCACCTTTTCCTATCCGCCGGA
Organism: Pseudomonas sp. Sample_20; assembly: GCF_004307585.1. Classification (NCBI taxonomy): domain Bacteria; kingdom Pseudomonadati; phylum Pseudomonadota; class Gammaproteobacteria; order Pseudomonadales; family Pseudomonadaceae; genus Pseudomonas; species Pseudomonas sp. Sample_20. The sequence continues at coordinate 1,760 of NZ_RCOA01000119.1, forward strand.
TCAGGACCTGAGCGATCTGCAACAAGAGATCGCCGAATCGCGCATTCATCCCGACGACCACCAATGGGTCCAGGAGCGGGTCGCCCATTGTGTGCGCACTGGCGAGCCCTACAACGCCGAGTACCGTGTACAGCGCCGCGATGGCCAATATCTGTGGGTGCTGGCCAGTGGTGCCTGCGAGTTCGATGAAGACGGAAGGCCGTTTCGCTTCCCCGGCGTGCTGATCGATATTCATGAGCGCAAGAATGCTGAAGAGTCGCTGCTCAAATTCACCCGTAACCTCGAACAGCGCGTGGCCGCTGAGGTGAATGCGCGACTGGCGGCTGAAGAACAACTTCGCCAGTCGCAGAAACTCGAAGCCATCGGCGGCCTGACCGGTGGCGTTGCCCATGACTTCAACAATCTGCTGCAAGTCATCGCCGGCAACCTGCATCTGCTCGCTCGGCACGAGCCCAACAATGCCAACGTGCAGCGCCGGGTCGGGGCTTCGCTGGCGGCGGTCGAGCGCGGGGCCAAACTGTCTTCACAATTGCTCGCGTTTGCCCGCCGGCAACCGCTTTCACCCGCCGTGTGCAACCCCGAACAGATTTTCGAAGGCGTTGGCGAGTTGCTGCAACGCGCCTTGGGCGAAACCATTCAGATCGACGTGCAGTTGCCGCCGCAGCCGTGGCATATCAATGTCGACCGCAACCAACTGGAAAACGCGATTCTCAATCTGGCCATCAACGCCCGCGACGCGATGAAAGGCGAGGGCGTCATCGGCCTCAGTGCCGCCAATGTCAGCCTGGACAGCGAATACTGCGCCGGCAAGGGCATAGCGGCCGGTGAGTATGTTCGCGTGGCGGTCACCGACACCGGCGTGGGTATTGCCCCACAAATGCTGGAACAGGTCTTCGAACCGTTCTTCACCACCAAGGCCGACGGCCAGGGCACCGGGCTCGGTCTGAGCATGGTTTTCGGCTTCGTCAAACAGAGTGGCGGCCACGTCGAGATCGACAGCAAGCTCGGCGAAGGCACGCGGGTGCAGTTGTATTTCCCGCGCAGTCTGCGTCCGGTTCGCGAAGAGACCGCCAGTGTCGGCGAACGCAAGAGCGGCGGCCACGAAACCATTCTGGTGGTGGAAGACAATGACGCGGTGCGCGCTTCGGCGGTCGAGTTGCTGCGCGAAGAAGGCTATCGGGTGATGACCGCGTGCAATGGCGACGTGGCCATGCAGATGTTGCTGGAAGGCATCGAGATCGATCTGATCTTCACCGACGTGGTCATGCCCGGCCTGATCAAGAGTTCGGATCTGGCCGCGTGGGCCAAGGTGCAGACACCGCCGGTGCCTGTGCTGTTCACTTCCGGGCATACCCGCGACATCATTTCCCGCGACCACCAGCTCAGCCCCGATACGCATCTGCTCGGCAAACCCTACAGCCCGCAAGCGTTACTGCAGATGATTTGCGAGGTGCTCGGCACCTGAAGCCGAGCGCCGCCCAGTTTTTCAATCAAGGCAGGCCGATGATTTCCAAGCGCAATTCCAAAGCACCCGCCGGCATGGTTCGTGTGCGCGGCGCCCGCGAACATAACCTGAAGAACGTTGATGTCGATATTCCGCGCGATGCGCTGGTGGTGTTCACCGGCGTCTCGGGTTCGGGCAAGTCGTCGCTGGCGTTTTCCACGCTGTACGCCGAGGCCCAGCGGCGGTATTTCGAATCGGTGGCGCCGTACGCGCGGCGGCTGATCGATCAGGTCGGCGTGCCGGATGTCGATTCCATCGAAGGACTGCCGCCCGCCGTCGCTTTGCAACAGCAGCGCGGCACGCCGAGCGCGCGTTCCTCGGTGGGCAGCGTGACGACGTTGTCGAGCCTGATCCGCATGCTCTATTCCCGCGCCGGCAGTTATCCGCCGGGGCAGCCGATGCTGTATGCCGAAGACTTTTCACCGAACACACCCCAAGGCGCCTGCCCGGAGTGTCACGGACTTGGCCGCGTCTATGAAGTGACCGAAGCGCTGATGGTGCCGGACCCGAACCTGACCATCCGCCAGCGCGCCGTGGCGTCGTGGCCCTTGGCGTGGCAGGGGCAGAACCTGCGCGATATCCTGGTGACCATGGGCATTGATGTCGATATTCCCTGGAAGAAACTGCCGAAAAAGCAGCGCGACTGGATTCTTTTCACTGAAGAAACGCCGACGGTGCCGGTGTACGCCGGGCTGACCCCGGAAGAAACCCGCGTCGCGCTCAAACGCAAAATGGAACCGAGTTATCAGGGTACCTTCACTGGCGCGCGGCGCTACATCCTGCACACCTTCACCCACTCGCAAAGTGCGCTGATGAAGAAGCGTGTTTCGCAGTTCATGCGCGGCAGCCCGTGCCCGTTGTGCGAGGGCAAACGGCTCAAGCGCGAGGCGTTGTCGGTGACCTTTGCCGGCTACGACATTGGCGAGTTGTCGCAGATGCCGTTGCTGCAAGTGGCCGAAGTGCTGCGGCCTGTAGCAGCAGCAAATTATCTGGAAAAAGCCGAGGAGAGCGGCGACACCCTCAGCCATGCGCAAACCCGCGAGGCGCGTCAGCAGCGGGTCGCCCATGGCGCCAGCGGGCATGCCAGCGCACCGGACGTGCGCCACACGCCGAACCTGTCGCTGGAAAAACGCTTGGCGGCGCAACGCATTGCTGAGGATTTGCTGGAGCGGGTCAGCACCCTGACCGATCTCGGCCTGGGGTATCTGGCGCTGGAACGCAGTACACCGACGCTGTCGTCGGGCGAGTTGCAGCGTTTGCGCCTGGCCACGCAATTGGGTTCGCAGTTGTTCGGGGTGATTTATGTGCTGGACGAACCGTCTGCCGGTCTGCATCCGGCGGATGGCGAGGCGCTGTTCGAGGCGTTGCAGCGCTTGAAGGCTGACGGCAATACGCTGTTTGTGGTCGAGCACGATGTTGAAACCATGCGCCGTGCCGACTGGCTGATTGACGTCGGCCCGGCGGCGGGCGAAAAGGGCGGCCGCGTGTTGTACAGCGGTCCGCCTGCGGGACTTGCTGATATTGCAGACTCGCAGACCCGCGCTTATCTGTTTGCCGAAAATCAACGCCCTGAGCGCGCCGCGCGCAAGCCGAGCGGCTGGCTGAAGCTGGACGGCGTGACGCGCAATAACCTGAATAATCTCAGCGCCGAATTCCCCTTGGGCTGTTTCACCTCGGTGACCGGCGTATCGGGTTCTGGCAAATCGAGTCTGGTCAGTCAGGCCTTGCTGGAACTGGTCGGCGCGCAGTTGGGCCGTCCAGTGGCCGAGGCCGAGTCGGAAGAACCGAGTCTGGAAGATGACACGCCGCCGCCCAGCACCGGGCAGATCAGCGCCGGCCTGGAGTCGATCAAACGCCTGGTGCAGGTTGATCAGAAACCCATCGGGCGCACGCCGCGCTCCAATCTGGCGACCTATACCGGGCTGTTCGACAACGTGCGCAAGCTATTCGCCGCGACTCCCGAGGCACAAGCGGCGGGCTATGACGCCGGGCAGTTTTCCTTCAACGTCGCCAAGGGCCGTTGCGCCACGTGTGAGGGCGAAGGTTTTGTCAGTGTGGAATTGCTGTTCATGCCCAGCGTGTATGCGCCGTGCCCGACCTGTCATGGCGCGCGGTATAACCCGCAGACGCTGGCGATTCTCTGGCAGGGCTTGAGCATCGCTCAGGTGCTGCAACTGACTGTCGATGAGGCGGTGTCGGTGTTTGCCGAGCAGGCAGGAATTCGTCGTTCGCTGGAAGTGCTGCGCGATATCGGCCTGGGTTACTTGCGCTTGGGGCAACCGGCCACGGAACTCTCCGGTGGTGAGGCGCAGCGGATCAAACTGGCAACCGAATTGCAGCGCAACCAGCGTGGCGCGACCTTGTATGTGTTGGATGAACCGACTACTGGATTGCATCCGCGAGATGTCGATCGACTGCTCGAGCAGCTGGATACGCTGGTGACGGCGGGGCACACGGTGATTGTGGTCGAACACGAAATGCGTGTCGTCGCGCAGAGCGACTGGGTGATAGACATCGGCCCTGGAGCGGGCAATCAGGGCGGCAGGATCGTCGCCGCCGGCACACCGCAAAAAGTTGCTGCGAGCAAGAAGAGCAAGACTGCGCCGTTTCTGGCTCGGGCATTAAGCCGATGATGGCGGCGCCTTGCCATACGCCATCGCTGGCAAGCCAGCTCCCACAGGTTTGAAAGGTGTACCCGGAAAAGGTGGTTACACTCGGATCCCCTTTGGGAGCGAGCTTGCTCGCGAAAGCGGAGTGTCAGTCGCAGATGAACTGACTGGACGGACGCCTTCGCGAGCAAGCTCGCTCCCACAGTTTTGCAGGCTGTACTCAATAAAGTGGTAACGCAGCAGACCCCCTGTGGGAGCGAGCCTGCTCGCGAAAGCAGAGTGTCAGTCGCAGATGAACTGACTGGACGGACGCCTTCGCGAGCA
>NZ_RCOA01000119.1:6206-41686 GCF_004307585.1 Pseudomonas sp. Sample_20
CGAAAGCAGAGTGTCAGTCGCAGATGAACTGACTGGACGGACGCCTTCGCGAGCAAGCTCGCTCCCACAGTTTTGCAGGCTGTACTCAATAAAGTGGTAACGCAGCAGACCCCCTGTGGGAGCGAGCCTGCTCGCGAAAGCAGAGTGTCAGTCGCAGATGAACTGACTGGACGGACGCCTTCGCGAGCAGGCTCGCTCCTACAGGGAGGCGTTAATTCACGCGCCATCAATCGTGCGGCGGACCTTGTCGAGCAGTTCGCTGATCTGGAACGGTTTGACCAGCATGTCCATGCCGGTGCCGAGGAAGACCTGGCGGTTGAGCGCGGTTTCGGCGTAGCCGGTCATGAACAGGATCGGCAGCCCCTCGTGCCAGCCACGGGCAACATCCGCCAGTTCACGGCCGCTCATGCGCGGCAAGCCGACGTCGGTCAGCAGCAGGTCGATGGACGGGTCGTTCTGCAAGCGCTCCAGCGCCGATTCGATATCCGCCGCTTGCGTGCAGCGATAGCCGGCGTCTTCCAGCACTTCGGTAACGAACAAGCGCACCGTGGCCATGTCCTCGACGATCAGCACATGCTCGCCACTGCCTTTGGCGTCAGGCACCGGCACAGGCGCGTCGGCCCCGGTAGGGTCGTTGGTACCGGGCAGCATGATGGTCACTTCGGTGCCACGGCGGGCGACGCTGCGGATGTGCGCGTCACCGCCGGACTGACGGGCAAAGCCGTAAATCGTCGACAGACCAAGCCCGGTGCCCTGGCCCAGCGGCTTGGTAGTGAAGAACGGCTCGAACACCTTGTCGATCACGTTGTGTTCGATGCCGGTGCCGTCGTCGCGTACCGACAATGCCACGTACGCGCCATCGGCCAGATTCGGATCGCCGTGGGAATAAGCGGCGTAAGTATTGACCCAGATATTGCCGCCGGAGGGCAGGGCATCGCGGGCGTTGATCACCAGGTTGAGCACCGCGCTTTCCAGCTGCACCGGGTCGACCAGCGCAATCGCCGGTTTGTTGGTCAGTTCCAGCTTGAGGGTGATGCGCTCGCCGATGGTGCGCACCAGCAATTCTTCCAGCGAGCGGACATGCTCGTTGATGTCCACCGGCCGTGTATCGAGCGGCTGCTGACGGGCAAATGCCAGCAGACGATGGGTCAGCGAGGCCGCGCTCATCGCAGAGTTCAGCGCTGCTTCGGTATAGAACTGCACCTTGTCCAGACGCTCATCGGCCACGCGTTTCTGGATCAGTTCCAGGCTGGTGATGATCCCGGTGAGCAGGTTGTTGAAGTCGTGGGCGATACCGCCGGTGAGCTTGCCCAGCGCATCCATTTTCTGCACTTGCAGCAATTGCGCTTCGGCGTGCACGCGCTCGGCGACTTCCTTGGCCAGCTGCGTGGTGGTGTCATCCAGTCGCGCCAGATGCGAGCGCTCGCGGTGGCGGTGTTCGGTGACGTCCTCGACGAACACCAGGCTCAGCTCTGGCGTGCGATACGGCGAAATCTGCCATTGCGTCTCGCGAATCTCGCCCTGCACGCGCATGTTCAGCGTGCCTTTCCAGCGCTCGCCGTCGACCAGACGCAGACGCAGTTCATCGAGGATCGAGCATTGATCTTCGGCGAAGCATTCACGCAGCGCCTGCGGGTCGCGGTTATCGACGATCAATTGGGCAAATGCGTGATTGCACTCATGCACTTTCAGATTGGCATCGAGCACCGCGATCGGCGCCGAGACGTTGGCGAAAATCTCGCGGAAACGCGCCTCGCTTTCGCGCAGGGCATTTTCCGTGTCGCGCACCCGCAGCAGGGTACGCAGCGTCGCCAAGAGCACATCCGGGTCGACCGGGTGAATCAGATAGGCATCGGCGCCCGCATTGAGGCCGGTGATGATGTCGCCGGTCTGGATCGACGCCGCTGACACATGAATCACCGGCAGCAGCGCAGTGCGCGGGTCGGCGCGCAACAGGCGGACGATGTCGAAACCGCTCATGTCCGGCAGGTTGACGTCGAGGATCAACGCATCGAGGGCTTCGCTCTCGATCAGGGCCAGGCCGTCGCTGCCGGTGCCGGCTTCGAGCACTGTGTAGCCGTGGCGCTCCAGGCGCCGACGCAGGGCGTAACGGGTGGCGACGTTGTCATCGACGATCAACAGGCGGATGTCACGATTCATCGACGTTCTCCAGAGCAATTGCCAGCGGGATGATGACAAAGAACGTCGAGCCCACGCCCGGCGTACTGTCTACCCCGACTTCACCGCCGAGCAGGGCGGCGAAACGCTTGCATAGTGACAGACCCAGACCGGTGCCGCGCAGACGTTTCTGCAATGGCGAATCGACTTGGGAGAAGTCTTCGAACAGCGTGTCATGCAGCTCGGCCGCGATGCCGATGCCGGTGTCACTGACGGCAAAGCGCACTTTGTCCTCACCTTCCAGTCGCGCCGAGACGCGCACTTCGCCACGGGTGGTGAATTTCAGCGAGTTGGAAATGAAGTTGCGCAGGATCTGCCCGAGCTTCTTGTCATCGGTATACAGGCGCGGCAGGCCCAGCGGCTCTTCGAAGATCAGATCCACCGCCGAGGCGTCGACGATTGGCCGAAACATCCCGCGCAGGGCCGAAAACAGGTCGAACATGTCGAACCAGGCCGGCGAGATGCTGATGCGCCCGGCTTCGATCTTCGCCAGATCGAGCAGGTCATCAACCATGTCGCTGAGCTCGCGGGCAGCGGTGCTGACGAAGGCCACCTGCTTGTGCTGTTCAGGGCTGAGCGGACCGTCAAGTTCGTCAGCGAGCAGACTGTTGATGCTCAGAATCGAACCCAGCGGCGTGCGGAATTCATGGCTCATGTATGACAGGAAACGGCTCTTGAGATCCGATGCCTGACGCAGTTCTTCAGCCTGATTGTCGAGCTCGGCGTACAGCGCCAGCACGCCCTGGTTGGTTTCATCGAGCTCTTCGCGCAGGGCAGTGGTTTCGCGCTGCAACTGAGCGATGAGCGCCGCCTGTTCGGCATGGCTCAAAGTAGTCGATTCAGCCATGGGCGGCCTCCAGAGCAACGACCAGTACCGTCACGTCATCGCGACCACGACAGAAGTCGCGATGCAGGACGCTGGCTATCACGGACGGATGGCGATGCACCAGGCCGGGGTAGTCTGCAAGATTCCAACGGGACTGTAAGCCGTCGCTGTACATGATCAATAAATGTCCGTTCACGTGAGCATAGTCAAAGGGTTTGGCTTTACGGTACTGGCCGCCAACGATGCCGGGGTGCGAGGCCAGGCCACGGGATTTGCCAGCCTCGAGCAGACTGGCGCCAATGTTACCGACACCGGCGAACGTCAGACCATCGCGCTGGCTGTCGAACTGCGCGAAAGCGACGGCGCCGCCGCGGGTGCCGAGCATTTCCTGATGCAGGTCTTCCATCAATACCACAGGGTCGGCAAACGGCGCCCGAGCGAATGCCTGCGCCCCGGCCAGGCCGGCACGTTCGGCGTCCTCGCCGTGGCCGAGGCCATCGACCACCAGCGCGCTGATCCGCGAACCTTCATACGCCAGATGCCAGACATCACCGCAGGCTGGATCGGCATGCAGCGAATGCTGGCTGACGCCGAAGCGGATATCCGTCTGACGATCGTTGCGCGGAAAAATTCGCGCCAGCAACACCGCGCCACGGTGGTCGGCGTAGACATCGAAGACATTGGTCTGCCGCGATACGGCGCCGAGGCCGATGCCCTGCGTACCGCCAGTGGAAAAGCCATCCGCCAGACAGGCATCCAGGTCAAAGCCCTGCGCCCGATCCACGGTCTGCATTTCGATGCCGAAGCCGTTATCCGGCCGAGCCAGTACACGCAGGTGAAATTCCCCACGCTGGGCGTGCTTGAGCACGTTGCTTGCCAGTTCCGTCGCGACCAGTGCCACGCGGCCGGCATCGTTTTCGTCGAAGCCATGCTGCTCGGCGAGTTTCTGCGCGGTGCGCCGGGCGTGGCCGATCTGGCTGCTGTCCTCGATCGGCAGAACCTGGGTCAACGACCCGGTGATATTCATGTCCATCGTGTGATCGTAATGCGCGTGCCTTTGCCGGGCTCAGTGTCGAGTTCGAATTCATTGACCAGACGTTTGGCGCCGGTCAGGCCGAGGCCTAGTCCGCTGCCGGAAGTCCAGCCGTCGGTCATCGCCAGTTTGATGTCGGGGATGCCCGGGCCTTCGTCGCGGAAGGTGATGCGCAAACCGACCCGGCCGTTTTCCTCGAGGATCTGCCAATCCATGTCGCCGCCGCCGCCATAGACCATGGTGTTACGCGCCAGCTCGCTGACGGCGGTGACCAGTTTGGTCAGGTCGATCAGGCGCATGCCGCATTCGGTGGCGAGCTTGCGCGTGGTCTGGCGGGCCAGTACCACGTCCTGTTCGATCAGGATGGGTTGAGTACCACTGCTGCGTACGGTCATTGCAGGCGTACTCGATCCTGCAGCAGTTTCATTCCGCGTTCGACGTTGAGGGCGGTGCTGACGCCCGGCAAAGTCATGCCCAACTCAACGAGCGTGATCGCCACCGCCGGCTGCATGCCGACCAGCACGGTTTCGGCGTCCATGATTTTCGACAACCCCGAGATTGTGCCGATCATGCGCCCGATGAACGAGTCGACCATGTCCAGCGCCGAGATGTCGATCAGCACGCCACGGGCCGAGGTCCGGCTGATGCGCTCGGACAGATCGTCCTGCAGGGTCATGGCGAGCTGGTCGTGCATGTCGACCTGAATGGTCACCAGCAGCAAATCGCCCATTTGAAGAATCGGAATACGTTCCATCGGCTCAGACCGCTTTGCCGAGGCTGATGCCCAGGCGAGTCAGGGCCAGTTTCAAGGCGTCGGCCAGGTTGGCCTTGGTCACAACGCCTTGCAGATCCAGACCCAGGTGAACGATGGTTTGCGCAATCTGTGGACGCACGCCGCTGATGATGCAGTCAGCGCCCATCAGGCGAATGGCGGTCACGGTTTTCAGCAGGTGCTGGGCAACCAGGGTGTCGACGGTCGGCACGCCGGTGATGTCGATGATGGCGATCTCGGAACCGGTGTCGACGATGCGTTGCAGCAGCGATTCCATGACTACCTGGGTGCGTTGCGAATCGAGTGTGCCGATCATTGGCAGGGCGAGAACGCCGTCCCACAGCTTGACCACCGGAGTCGACAGTTCCAGCAACTCTTCCTGCTGACGCTTGATCACCGCTTCGCGGGATTTCTGGAAGGTGCCGATGGTGTGCATGCCGACCGTGTCGAGCAGTTCGGAAACTTCCAGCAGTTGCTCGGCGAGCAGTGCCGGCTGGTCCTGATAATGGTTTTGCAGCAGGGCGAACAACGGGCCCTTCAGGGCAAAGATGAAATTGGCGGTTTGCTGGGAATCCTGGCCGAGCAGGGCGCGGCTCTGCGACAGCTTTTCAAGGAACTGACGGGTGTCTTCCCAGCCTGCGGCGGCAATCTTGCTGCCGTTGCCGTTTTCCAGACCGGCCAGCAGCAGGCCGAGCAAGTCGCGGGTTTGCTGCGCGAGGTCGTGTTCTTTGAGATTGCGCGTGGCGCCGCTGGCTTCGAGGCGTTTGGTCCATTCGCTCAGCAGTTGAGCCTGGTTGTTCCTGATTGCTTCAACTGTGCTGTTCTGCAGTGCTGCCATGTGCGTGTCGCTCCGTTACGTATTGGGCCGGCTCGGCGAAATGACCGGCGCGATTTGACTGACATTTACCGCTTGAAATAGTTGTTCACCCAGCGGCGAATTTTTCTGCCTGCCGCGTCGAACGCCCCGCTAACTCTAGTCGGCGTGGCAACAGGCAGCGATCTTTTGAACGAATCTGCGGCGTCAGGCTTCGAATCTGCATGCCCGACGTTTTCCAGTCGTGCTGGAAGAAGGAGGCAGGACTATGAATGAGGTGGATATGAACGAGCAAGCGCCGCAACAGCAAAATCAGTCCTCAGAGTCAATTAACCGCAACGACCCGGCCATCGATCCGCAGACACCGGGGCAAAACACCCCCGCGCCGGCTGAAGAAGGACAGGCGGACAGCGCGGCTGCCGAGGTTGATCAGAAGCAGCATCACAATGACAACAGCAACGACTTCAGCCCTGGTTTCAAGCCTGACCCTGACCGTCCTGAACCGGGCGAGAGCACCGACGCCGATATCGACACCGATGGCGGTTGATCGCTGAAACGCAAAAAGGCCGCATCGAAGGATGCGGCCTTTTTATTGCCGGGCGGTTACTTGCTCGGATGTTTGGCTTGCAGCTCTTTGGCGTGGGCCAGGTGTTTTTCCAGCGCTGGCAGCATCTTCTGCGCAAACGCTTTCAGTTCAGTAGCGCCCTTGGCCTTGTCATCGGTCACGGTGTTCGCCTGCTTCTTGAACAGCTCGATGGTCTCTTCGTGAGCCTTGACCTGGTTGTTGGCGTAGGCCGCATCGAAGGATTCATCACGCATGTCGAGAATCTTTTCCTTGGCCTGTTTGACCAGGGTGGTGGTGTCCGGGACTTCGATGTCGTTGGCCTTGGCAATTGCTGCCAGCTCATCGTTGGCTTTGCTGTGATCGGTGATCATCTGGTTGGCAAAGGCTTTGATATCAGCGGACTGGCTTTTTTCCAGAGCCAGACGGCTGGTTTCGATTTCAGCGATGCCACCGGCGGCGGCGTTATCGACAAAGTCATTGTCGGTCGCGGCAAAGGCGCTGCCCATGCCGGCAGACAGTGCAACAGCCAGAGCGAGATGACGCAGGTTGAATCCGTCCATTGGGTATCTCCACGCAGGTTTTTGTGAGCGTTATCCAATGGAGCGAAAGCACAAGCCAAAGGTTTTATCGCATTTACGACAGGGCGACGAACGGCAACCGCTGGTCTGACAGGGTGTCGACAGAAGCCATTGCGCAAGGCCATGCTGATAATGAGTCAGCGCATCGGTCGCGCTGGTTGTCGATCAATTTGATGGAGGTGTTTCATGCCGGTTTCACATGATCTGTATCAGGACCTGGGCTGCAAAAAGGAAGAGATCGAGCAAAAACGCTCCGAGGATGCGAAGCTGGATTCGCTGCTCAACAAGTATTTCGAGGTGGATGCTGAAGTGGTCGAGGCCGAGAACGCCCAGTCAGACGCCCCCAGTGATGACGAATTGAAGAAGCTCAAAGAGAAGCGCGTGATCGTCAAGGAGCAGATCGTCGCCCGGTTGGCCGGGCAGCCGCTGACCGGTCAGTAATTACCTGACCCGTGGTCGCCATCCGAAGGGAACGGCGACCCCCACGGCACCTCCAATGTGCAGAGTCTGCAAACCATCGACTCGTTGCGAGGTGCCTCATGAACGATCCGAAATTCCCCAGTGAAGAGCAGGGCGGCTTCGACCCGATTCCGACCCGCCCTGAACCCAACAGCCCGGCGCATACCACAGCGCATCCGGAAAAAACCGTGAAAGAACTGCCGGAGGATGAAGATCCGGAGAAGTTCGACCGGTCCGGCAACTGACAGACCGCCTTCGCGAGCAGGCTCGCTCCCACATTTGGAATTTGTTTCCCCTGTGGGAGCGAGCCTGCTCGCGAAGGCGCAAGTCCATTCCCCCGCAAATCCCGCAGGCTTACTTCAGCGCCGCATCCAACCCCATCCGCCCCATATGCCTCGCCTTCAACGAGCCGAAATACAACCACTGCCCATATTCGCGCACCGTGGTAATCGGCGAATAATTGCCTTCGCTCGCGTCCTGCAAATTGGCTATCACCTTGCCGTCCAGATCCAGTCCCAGCACAAACCCACGCTTTTCGACAGGCTTGGGCAAAACCGTCAACGCCCGCACGATCATCTTGCGTACGAACGGGTGCTGCGCGGTGCCGTCGAGTAACGCGTTGCGCGGCGCGTACAACGCTACCCAAAAGCGATTGCTGCCATTGAACGAGAGGTTGTCCGGAAGCCCCGGCAAGTTGTCGATGAACACATCATGGGTACCGGCCTTCGGCCCGCTCAGCCAGTAGCGGCTGATGCGATAAGCACCGGTTTCATTGACCAGCACATAGGCTTCGTCGGGGCCAAGGGTGACGCCGTTGGCGAACTGCAACTTGTCGAGCAAGACGCTGGTCTTGCCGCTCTGAAAATCGTAGCGCAGTAAACGGCCGTCGGCGCCGTGCTCGATGATCGCCTCACCGTCATGGCCATAGCCCCAGCGGCTCGATGCATCGCTGAAGTAGGCGTAGTGGCCTGACTTGTCGACCGCCACATCATCGGTAAATCCAAATGGCACGCCGTTGGCCTCGGTGGTCAAGGGGATCACGCGGCCCTGTGCATCCAGCGACAGCAAGCCTTTGACCGCATCGGCAATCACCAGCATGCCGTTCGGATGACGGGCCAGGCCCAAGGGACGGCCACCGGTGTCGGCGAGGACCTTGCGCTGCGTGCCGTCGAGGCTGCTGCGGATCAGCCGGCCGTCATGCAATCCGGTAATGAGGAATTCGTCTTCCAGCAGCAGCGCCTCAGGCCCTTCGATGTCGCTCGGCCCGACCTTCGCCACAGCTTTGAGGCGCTGATTGTCCGCGTAGATCCCGTCTTTCAACGAGGGCGCCGGTGGCGGTGTCCAGGCCACTGGTACGACTTTGGTTGGCAGCAACAACAAGAAGGCGATGACGAGAGTGATCAGCAGGCACAGCACATAACGTAATTTCACGCGCTGGCCCTCGCCGCGCCGATGTACTGCGCGGTCGTGTCGCGCAGGGCAAGCATGGACGCGGCAGACTCGCGCTCGATGCGCCGCTTGAGCAACAGACGATTGGCCAGACGCATGAGCAAACCGTCAAAGCGATATTCCAGCGTACGCACGAATCGCGTGCCGCCAGCCTCCGCCGAGCATTCGTAAGTCAAACGCAGGGACAGGCCCTGATCACTTTGCGCGCGTGCGCACCAGCGCCGGCCCGGCAGATATTCAGTGACTTCCCAGCGCAAGTGACCGGCACGTCCGCCGGCATGGATGTCCTCTTCGAAACGCGCACCGGCATGCAGTGGACCGTGCGGACCGTCAATCTTCAATGAGGAGGGATGCCAGTCCGGCCAGTGACTGACGCTGGCGGCATAAGCCAGCACAGCGACCGGCTCGCCGGCGATATCGATCTGGTGCTGCATGCGCGTCATGGGCATTTGCGAATCACTCAAAGGGGCGGGTTCCGGCTCGATGTACAGCGTGCCGAACAGGTAGTCCATCAAGGGCAGAACGATGTTGAAATTACGCTCCTGCATGCGCTCGCGGCGGTGATGCAGTTCGTGCAGACGGCGCATCTGGCGGATCCACGGCAAACGAGTCAACGGATTCTGCGGCGGCAGATGTTCGCAGGCATGGAACACCTCATAGAGCAGATAACCGAGCACCATGCATCCGGCGAAAAGCCCGGCGACATTGGCGTTGACCTGCGCGAGCAGCCACCAGAGGGGCAGGGTGATCAATAGCGTATGAACAACGATCAGCCAGGCTGGAAACAGAATCACTCGCCAGTCCCGCGCGCTGTCGTAGGTCATATGGCCGGGGGTGAAAAAGCTGTGATGGTCGCCGGCATGTCGTGCGTAGAACATCTTTGCGAAAGCTTTTTTGTGATGGCCTAAATGACGATGGACCATGTACACGCCGAAGTTGAACAACAACAGGCTCAGCGGCACTGTCAGCCATTCCAGCCAGCTCACTGAATGCACCGTGCGCCAGAACGCAGCGACGACGAAAATGCCGAACAGCAACACGAACGCGCCATGCAACCACGGGTTGTACAACGGATGAATGGCCGCCCGGTAGCGGCTGCGGAATGCCTCGGTGGTCTGCCTCAATGCGTTTCACCTGCGGGTATTGTTGTTATACCCGGCAGATTAGCCGATCCGCTGACTTGTGCAGGGCGAACCTTGCGGCCTTAAGCGCCATGCTCTGGACTGAAGCTGCCCGTCAGCTCAAGGGGTTCCAGCGTTGCGACCAGTCGTCATCGGTGCGGATCACTTCGCGCAACAGATCGAAGGCCTGTTGCAGCACGGCCGAGTCGCGATCACGGGAATACACCAGATAGGTCGGATACCCGAATTCCGGCGCTTTGGTGACGGCTTCCAGCGCGCCGGTCTCCAGATACGTGCGCACGACCCGGGTGCGGAAATAGCCGCTGCCGCCATGTTCGAGGATGTATTGCAGGGCCAGCGGGCCAAGGTTGAAGCTCAGCGCGGCTTTGGCTTTTTCCGGCAGGGCGGCGTCGTGCTGACGGCGGAAATCCGGGCCCCAGTCGATGTAGACGTAAGGCTCAGGACGCTCGGGGGCGCGCACCAGAATCAGTTTTTCCTCCAGCACTTGCTCGACCTGCAGACCCGGCCAGTATTCCGGTTGATAAACCAGCGCGGCATCGAGCACACCGAGTTCGAGCTGACGCAGCAGATTTTCGCCATCGCGAATTTCCATGCGCAGTGCGTGGCCGGGGATTTTCTCGCGCAGTTCCGCCGCCCAACTGAGCATCAACGGATTGCACAGGCTGACCTCGCCACCGATATGCAGAACGTTGTGATAACCCTCGGGCAGCGGCAAGTCGCGGCGCGCGGCTTCCCAGGTCTGCACCAGTTGATTGGCGTAGATCACAAACGCTTCGCCATTGGCCGTCAACTTCGCCCCGGCGCGATTGCGCACGAACAGCGTACTGCCCAACTGGCTTTCGAGTTTCTGCACCCGCGCGGTGATGGCGGTCTGCGTGACGAACAGCTTCTGCGCAGCGGCGGCGAGACTGCCGTGACGGACGATTTCGAGGAAAGTGCGAGCGAGGTCGATGTCCATGGGGCAGGGCCGGTGTCTGGAGGTGGAGCGCATTGTAAGTCAAAAGGCTCTCTCCCCAACCTGAAAGCAACAACGGATTGAACCGCTGAAAATTGCGTTTGAGTCCTACGGAAACAGGAGCGTTTTGATCAGATTTGGGGATATTTCTGACGACTTTTTCAGGTTGGTCGTCGGACGCCGGGTCTATAGGATCAGTCCTGACATTGAAGTCATCGAGCGCACAGATCGCTCTGGACCCGGACAAAGGATGGACTATGCGAATCCCACTGATTGAAAGCCATACGCCTGCTTACTCGCCTCGCCATTACTGGCGCGACGATCGCGCCAGGTGTCCCTCGGAGGACGTTGCCATGCCGAGCGCCAAGGTGCCCCGGCTCACGGGCTTGAAGAAGCTCGAGGGCAAACCTCTGGAGTTGCTGTTGCGTGGGCAGGACACCGGCGACGATCCGATGCTCATCCTGCGCTGCACAAGCGAAGGATTTGAGCTGCTTGATGTGGTGAACATGATCGCAACCTCCGAGCTGTACCAACAGGGAGAGATGGTCAAACGTATCACCGGCAAATCCGTGAGAACCGTGCGACGCCTGCTCAAGGAAGGCGCGTCGGTGCGCCTGGACACGCCGCAGAGCGTGATCGCCTACCAATATGCCGCTGCGCTGGAACTGGCCATCGAGGTGTTCGGGCGTCAGGCCAAGGCCGAATCATGGCTGGAACACCGCGCCACTTACTTCTACGGATATGTGCCGCTCGATCTGGTTGGACATGCGCTGGGCTTCAGGATGGTGGAGGAGTATCTGAACCAGATCAAATACGGGGTTTATCAATGAATCCCTTGCCCTGGGATGATCGCTGGTACGCCTGGCGGCTGGATCGCGAGGTGTACAGCGAGACCTGGGACAGCGGCCTCGGATCGAAACGGGACGGCGGCCGCTGGAATACGCCCGGCCGCAGAGTCGTTTATGCGTCGGTCGACCCCTCCACGGCGATACTGGAGGTGGCCGCCCATGGCAGCTTCGATGCGCTTGATCAGGAACCCTATGTGTTGACCTGTTTTGAAATCACCCACGACGCCAGCGTCAGAATCGTGCAACCGGAAGATGTGCCCAATCCCCATTGGCTCACCCCGATCAAAACCTCACCCAACCAGCGAAAGTTTGCCGATGCACTGTTGGCTGAACATCCATTTATTCTGGTGCCTTCGGTGGCCACCCGACACTCGTGGAATTTGCTGGTGAGTTGCGATCTGGCGGAAGGTCAGTTCAGGATGGTTTCGCAAGAGCGGTTTGGGCTGGATACGCGGTTGTTGCAGGAGGGTTGATCGGATTTGTGTGGGCCTGCGAATCCGACATGACAATTTCCAGGTTCCGGGAGCGATCAAGGGCCGATGAGTCGCTGCCAGCTACATTCGCGGCGGCTCGCATTCTACGTCTGGATTGAGGCTTTCAACCAATATAAAGATCCGGTACATTTCGCGCCCACGCTTACTACAAGGAAGTTAAAGATGGCAAAGCCTGCCGCTCGACTCAGCGATCTTAATGCATGCCCGATCACAGGCCATGGCACCAATCCCAGTAACAGCGGTTCCGGTGATGTAAACATCAATGGAATGCCAGTTTTGCGTGTCGGAGACACCACCGCGTGCGGAGATACTGTCACCGAAGGCATCAGCAATATTTTGATCAATGGCAAGCCTATTGCTTTCTTGGGCAGTGCAACGGCCCACGGAGGCATGATAATCACGGGCTCTGGCGACGTTTTTGTCGGCACCCAGGTCGGTTCCGCACCTTTCTCCCCGATTATCACTGTTCCTAAACACAGCGAGCGCTTCCAACTGGTTGATGAGGCCACTGGCGAAGCTATTCCCGACATGCTCTATTGCATCGAAACGGGTGACGGGCAGCGTCTCGTCGGCCATACCGATAGTCATGGTAACGCCGCGCGAGTGTTTACGGCCAACCCGACTTCGATAGTTGTGCAGTGGGGTAAGGAAGCCGCCGCCCATCTCGACGCGCTCGGCCTAGATTACTAAGGGAGGTGGCAGGTGGCAGCCCCCAAAAAGAATCAAGCTCGAACAAGCGATCAACATACAACGACCCAAGTGAAAGGTACGCTGGCACAGGATTACGTAACGGTTGTGGGTGCGTCTTACATGTCCCTTTATGAAAAGGTTCGTGGCCAGAAGGGCAACAAGATGCGCTTTATCAATCAGGGTATCCGCCAACTCACAAAGTATCCAATCGGCACTCCAAACTTCACAATCCAGCGTGTATTTCTGATTTTCAAAAATGACTATCCGGAGAACTTGCTGGCGGCTTTGAAGGACGTTGTCGAAAATCAGCACGGAGCACAGTACCGGGAGATGGACTCGATATCCGGTCTTGTGGATTTCATCGCAGCTCGGCAACGCCGCGGGCGCGAGATCAAACAGCTCGACTTTTTTTCTCATGGTGTGGTGGGCAGTATCGAGTTGGGCTACGAGCTGGATAAAAACGATAGCTACCGTCTGCGTGATGCACAAGCGAGTATGTTCAAGCCCGAAGCGTTTGCCTATGGTGCGAAAATTCACTCCTACGCTTGTCGCACAGGTTTGGGTATCGATGCCGACTTCAAGGTCAATGAAACAGAAGATCCTCATTACGAGCGCAGCCTAGCGCAGATTCTTGCTAATGCTACCCGGACCACCGTGTGGGCATTTCCAAGACGCAGCAACTACGACACGACTTATGGTACTGCCGCGGAACGGGGATCTGTGCCGGGAATTCGTGAAAGAGAAGCAGCTGATGGGCGAGCGATGCGGAATTATTTGAGTCGAAAAACCGCTTATGAACGAAAGCTGATCGAACATCGCAAGACCCTCAAAGACCCAACGGCGCAATTACCTGATGAACAGGCGCCGCAGGCGCCGACGCCAACAGTCTCTGAAGAAGAGCGCAATTTGCTGGCGCACGATGACAGCCGAGCATTGTATGAACGAAAGATTGGATTTCCGCTGGATGCCTTAGGCGCACATCGTGACGTTCGATCAGGTGATACACCGGACGGCGTACCCAAACACCTGCTTGCCTATAAACCGCTATGACGCTCCTGAAGTTTATAGGCAAACGTCACGTCTTATGTGTCTTGTTGATTGCTGTCAGCTTTGCAGGACTATTTATTTACGCCAAGGAAGCCCAGATGCCAGCCAAAGTAATGATGTATTACGGCCCGTGGAGTCCGGAAGAAAACCGTTTCGACGCCAGCCGGTGGTTCAGTTCAGGTATGTATCGCCCGCGTCTCATGGGTACTCCGCCTGAAGAGAGCCCAGTGACCATGCTGCGCAATAGGCCTGAAAGTTTGCGACATATTGAGAATGATGTTCTCTTGACAGAAGCGTTATTCGCTGTAGGGCGGCAGTTTCCGAAGTTGGACACCGAAGACCTCATTCTGAATACGCCGGACCTGCACCGCCAGATACGGTATGCCTATAGTTCATTTGCCGAGCCTGACAGGCCGGTGGATTCCTATTGGCTTTTCATCACGTTTGCAAACAAGACCGTGGTCGTTACGATCGATTGGGACGTGACAGAAAAGAAACTCCTGCCCCGCTCGATGGCTTCGAATCTGATCGAAAAAAGTGATGAAGAGGCGGCATACCTCCAGGTAAAAAAAGAGCTTGATGGGACGGCTTCAGCCAAGCGTTAACTCACGTTGCCATGTCTTCAATGGTTGAAACGACAAATCCCGCCAATAAGCGGGATTTGTGTTTTACCAAGAAGCTTCTTACGAAGGGAACAGCTCGGACAGTTTCATCGACAGCATCATGTCGCCTTCAACGCGCAGCTTGCCGCCCATGAAGGCCTGCATGCCGTCGGTTTCGCCGCTGACGATGTCTTTCAGGGTCTGGCTGTCCAGCACCAGCGTGCAGTTGGCGTCCGGGTTTTCACCTTCCTGAATTTCGCAGGTGCCGTCTTTGACGATCAGTGCGTATTGCTTGTCTTCGTCGGTGATGTTGAAACCGAAGACCAGGTCCAGACCGGCAGCGGCGGCTGGGTTGAACTTGGCTTGCATTGCTTTTACGGCATCAGCTACGGAGGTCATGGTTCGATCCTTTCTTGGTCATGGGAGCTGGGTGGTTACAGCCAGGGTCACAGTAAGCCGGACTCAGCGAAAAGTGATGAGTTCCGGGGCCTTCAGCAGTTGCAGGTGTGCGTGACTGTTGAAGGAAGCCAGAGCCACCTCGCGACCACGAAACTTCAATTGGTTGAGCGAGGTGTTGACGATTTGCCAGTTCAATTCAAAGGCCTGTCTGGCAGGCATTTGCGTAATCAGATGGAGCAGGGCAGTGATGGTACCGCCGGAAGTAAACACGGCGATTTTCTGGTTCTTTTCCGCCAGGTCGAGGATGCGGTGCAGCCCGGCCTGAACCCGTTCGACGAAACCCAGCCAGCTTTCCAGTCCGGGTGTGTCGTAGGTGCCGGCAAGCCAGCGCTCGACGATCAAGGCGAAGATGCGCTGGAATTCACCGCGGTTCTGCGCGGCGTTTCGCAGGATGTCGAGAGCTTCCGGCTCTTCCGGCAGCATGGCCGGAAGCAGAGCGCGGATCACCGCATCGGCATCGAATTCGTTGAAGGCGGAATCGGTTTCGAGGACTGGAACCGGCAGGCCTCTGGCGCTGAATTGCTCCAGTGCACTGGTGGCGGTGTGCTGTTGGCGACGCAGGTCACCGGCAAGGCAACGATCAAAGCTGATACCGAGGTCGGCGAGGTGCTGGCCGAGGATTTCTGCCTGACGCACACCGGTCGGCGACAGCACGTCGTAATCGTCTGCACCAAAGGAGGCCTGGCCATGTCGTATCAAGTAGATGCTGCCCACGTCCGCGTCGTCCCGGTACGTTGAAGGTCAGGCGAGGTTATGAGGATGGCGTAAGGCTGTCAATGAAAAAACATACGCTTGTTTGAAATGCCCGTTACAGGCGTGTTGCCAGAGGTTTCACGGCTGGCCGATGAGCCAGCGCATGGGTATGCTGGAGCCATTCCGCGTGTAATACACCGTCACGCATTGCTTTGAGGAGTCTCTGTGGATTTTTTCACCGAATACGCCAGCTTCCTGGCCAAGACCGTCACGCTGGTGATCGCCATTCTCGTGGTGCTGGCCAGTTTCGCTGCGTTGCGCAGCAAGGGCCGGCGCAAATCGGCGGGCCAGTTGCAGGTCAGCAAGCTCAACGATTTCTACAAGGGGCTTCGTGAACGCCTGGAGCAGACCCTGCTAGACAAGGATCAGCTCAAGGCATTGCGCAAGGGCGAAGCGAAAACGGAAAAAAGCGCGAAGAAACAGAAGAACAAGCCTGAGACCAAATCCCGGGTGTTCGTGCTCGACTTCGACGGCGATATCAAGGCTTCCGCCACGGAAAGCCTGCGCCACGAGATCACCGCGCTGCTGACCCTGGCCACGCCGAAAGACGAAGTGGTTCTGCGTCTGGAAAGTGGCGGCGGCATGGTGCACAGCTACGGTCTGGCATCGTCGCAGCTGGCTCGAATCCGTGATGCGGGCGTGCCACTGACCGTGTGCATCGACAAGGTCGCGGCCAGCGGCGGCTACATGATGGCGTGTATCGGCGACAAGATCATCAGCGCTCCGTTTGCCATTCTCGGTTCGATCGGCGTGGTCGCGCAATTGCCCAACGTCAATCGCCTATTGAAGAAGCACGATATCGATTTCGAAGTGCTGACCGCCGGTGAGTACAAGCGCACCCTGACCGTGTTTGGCGAGAACACCGAAAAGGGCCGCGAGAAGTTTCAGGAAGACCTCGACATCACCCATCGCTTGTTCAAAAACTTCGTCGCCCGTTATCGCCCGCAACTGGCGATCGATGAGGTGGCTACCGGTGAGGTGTGGCTCGGTATCGCTGCGCTGGAAAACCAACTGGTGGATGAGCTCAAGACCAGCGATGAATACCTGGCACAGAAGGCCAAACAGGCCGAGGTCTATCATCTGCACTACGCCGAGCGCAAAAGCCTGCAGGAACGCATCGGCATGGCCGCCAGCGGTTCGGTGGACCGCGTGCTGTTGAGCTGGTGGAGCCGTCTTACCCAGCAACGTTTCTGGTAAACCGCAGGCATAAAAAAACGCCGGTCACATGACCGGCGTTTTTGTGTCTGCGACAAACGTCCGACGCTTAGCGGCGACGGAACAGCGGCAGTGGTTCGTCAGCGGCAGCCTGGTAAGTCACCGAGAAGTCCTTGAGGCCTTCCAGTGCTTCGTACGGGTCTTTGTCCGCGCGAATGGCAAAGGCGTCGAAACCGCAGCGATGCATGTAGAACAATTGGTCCCGCAGTACATCGCCAATCGCACGCAGCTCGCCTTTGAAACCATAACGGTCACGCAGCAGACGGGCATTGGAGTAGTTACGGCCGTCGGTAAACGCCGGGAAGTTCAAGGCGATCACCTGAAACTTGGCGACGTCCTCACCGATTTCCTCGGCCTCTTCATCAGCATCCAGCCACACACCCAGACCACCGTCGCGGGCCAGGAGCATGCGGCTGTGTTCGCGCCACAGCTGCAGCGGCACGATCAGATCGTCGCAGTTGCTGATTTCATCGATATTGAAATCCTTCGGCAACAGGTGCCAGGTTTCGTCGACGACTTCGTTGTTTTTAATGATTCGCTGCATAGACGCGTTCCTTGAAGAGGTCGATGCCAATACGCTGATAGGTGTCGATGAAGCGTTCGTCTTCGGTGCGTTGTTCAACGTACACGTCGATCAGCTTCGAGATCACGTCAGGCATGGCTTCCTGTGCGAAGGACGGGCCGAGGATCTTGCCGAGGCTCGCATCACGGCTGGCGCTGCCGCCGAGGGAGACCTGATAGAACTCTTCGCCTTTCTTGTCCACGCCGAGGATGCCGATATGGCCGACGTGGTGGTGACCACAGGCGTTCATGCAACCGGAGATGTTCAGGTCCAGCTCGCCGATGTCGAACAGGTAGTCCAGATCATCGAAGCGACGCTGGATCGATTCGGCAATCGGGATCGACTTGGCGTTGGCCAGCGAGCAGAAGTCACCGCCTGGGCAGCAGATGATG
The DNA here is from genome assembly GCF_004307585.1 of Pseudomonas sp. Sample_20. Classification (NCBI taxonomy): domain Bacteria; kingdom Pseudomonadati; phylum Pseudomonadota; class Gammaproteobacteria; order Pseudomonadales; family Pseudomonadaceae; genus Pseudomonas; species Pseudomonas sp. Sample_20. The sequence goes on from NZ_RCOA01000119.1 coordinate 24,040, forward strand.
TCGGTCAGCAGGCCGATGTTCGGCGTGGCGAAACCGCCTTCACGCAACTCGCCCCACAGGGTGAACAACTGGCTCTGCTCGACATCGGCAAGAATGATGTTCTGCTCGTGGGAGGTGCGCAGTTGACCGAAACTGTAGCGCTCGGCCAGATCGGCGACGGCGTCGAGTTGCTTGTCGGTGATGTCGCCAGGGGCAACGCCGGTCGGCTTCAACGACAGCGTCACAGCCACATAGCCCGGCTTCTTGTGCGCCAGGGTGTTGCGGCTGCGCCAGCGGGCGAAACCGGGATGCTCTTTGTCCAGATCGGCCAGTTGCGCGGTCTGGTTGTCGAGGGTCTTGTAGTCCGGATCGACGAAGTGCTTGGCGACGCGATGCAGTTCAGCCTCGGTCAGCGTGGTCTGGCCACCGCGCAGGTGCTCCATTTCCGCATCGACTTTCTGCGCGAACACTTCAGGCGTGAGCGCCTTGACGAGGATCTTGATCCGCGCCTTGTATTTGTTGTCGCGACGGCCGTAGCGGTTGTACACCCGCAGGATGGCGTCGAGATAGCTCAGCAGGTCTTGCCACGGCAGGAATTCATTGATGAATGCACCCACCACCGGCGTACGACCGAGGCCGCCGCCAACCAGCACGCGGAAGCCCAGCTCGCCAGCAGCGTTGTAGACAGGTTCCAGGCCGATGTCGTGGACTTCAATGGCAGCGCGGTCACTGGTCGAGCCGTTGACGGCGATCTTGAATTTGCGCGGCAGGTAGGCGAATTCCGGGTGGAACGTGGTCCACTGGCGGACGATCTCGCACCATGGGCGCGGGTCGATCACTTCGTCGGCAGCGACACCGGCGAACTGGTCGGTGGTGACGTTGCGCAGGCAGTTGCCGCTGGTCTGGATCGCATGCATCTGCACGGTCGCGAGTTCAGCGAGGATGTCCGGGATGTCTTCCACCGCAGGCCAGTTGAACTGCACGTTCTGCCGCGTACTGATGTGGGCGTAGCCCTTGTCGTAGTCGCGGGCGATTTTGGCCATCATGCGCACCTGGCGCGAAGTCAGCTGGCCGTAAGGCACGGCCACGCGCAGCATCGGCGCGAAACGCTGGATGTACAGGCCATTTTGCAGGCGCAGGGGGCGGAATTCTTCTTCGCTCAGCTCACCTGCCAGATAGCGTCGGGTCTGATCACGGAACTGCTTGACGCGGTCCTCGATGATCCGCTGATCGTACTCGTCGTATACGTACATATAAGTCCTGTTCTCAGGCTTGGGCTACTCGGAAAACGCTGCGTTTTCGCTTGCTGGAGTCCGATGTTGCCTCTGCAATTCTGCGCGCACGGCCGCGCACTCCGTCACGGAGCCGGGGCAATATACCCGTTTGCAGTTATGCGCAAAAGTGATGTTTGAGTATATGTAAAGAACCAAATCGCCTAACGCGAATGCCGGTCATCTAATCCACATTTGTCGTGCGGACAATCATCGTCTTAACTGTGATCGAGTCTTTGTGCAATCACCGATAAAACCGACAAGAGGCGATGCAATGAGCAACCCGACCAAAGCCAGGAAAAGCGACAGTAGCGTCGATGCGTGGGCCATTTTGTTCCTGATCATTCTCGTTGTAGGAACAGCGGTCTTCTGGGTCAGCCATCAGTAAATCAGCGTTCCGGGCCTTTCTTCCAGGGCCCGGATAGCTCGAGTCGGTGCCCGGCCTGGCGCCATCATACCCCGGCCAGATACAACACCAGTTTGACGATGGCAAACAGCGTCAGGCCAAACACGGCTGTAAACAAAACGCCGAGAATCACGAAGTGGCTGGGTTTGCCGTGGGTAAAGTCCCTTTCCCGGTTCTTGCCGCTTTGCACGCCGAACGCCGCTGCCATGACGCTGTGCAGCATCTGCCAGAAACTCGGCGGTTTGTTGTCGACTGGATCGTCCATAAATCCCTCTGCGAAAAATCGTCCCCCGAAGCATAGTCAATCGCTGTGGTCACGGATGCCGCGTTACAACTTTCGCGCATGGGATATAGCCATGTACCGCCGGACAGCGCGGCGTCAGTGATGTGCTGTCGCTCCATTTACAGGAGCGATGTATGTCCACCGATTCAGACGTTTCGACCGTAACCGAGCGCCCCCTCAAACCTGCGGCGTCCGAGAGCCTCCACGCGCCCTGGCTCGAGTCCGTGATGCCGCATTGGCTGATTCAGGCGCCAGCGCACAGGAAAACCGAGCTCAAGCAGGCGCAGACAGTGTTCCCGCGCTGGTACACGCAAGCGACGCCGGCCCAGCGTCAGGTGGTCAATACCAGCTACAGGATGAGTTTTATTGCACAGACGAGGCTGGACCGCTCCATGTCCACCTTCAAAGACATCGAAACCTTCGCCCGGCCGCTCCTGGCGCAGGCGCTGAAACACCGCTATCAGGTCGCCGTGGATCTGGATAACACGCTGTTGTGCCTCAGGCGGCCAATACGCGCTGGCATTCTCGGCGAGGAAATCGGTTCATTCGAGGCATTGACGCTGCCGATGCTCCAGGCCGCTTTGCACAACTTCGAAAGTGATGAGTGTGCTTATGGCGCCTTTCACAGCAGCTCTGGCTTCGCAACCGCAACCGCCGTAAAAGGTGCCCTCAAGGCTGTTCCGGTGAATGTGTCGGTCAGGAACTACCTGAACCTGTGCCGCGAACTGGATATCGGTGCCCGGTACCAGGCTTATCTGACAAGGTTTTTCCATCCGGTCGATCCGGCCGCGGAAGCGAAGTTGCGCCGGCACTTCATCGCCAGTCAGAAAACGGCCATGCGCGCGGCAGCCGAACGCGCACTGTTGACCAAGGATATTCAACCTGAAGATCACGCGATGATCCTCACGGTGATCAACGGCGAAAGGCACCCGCGAATCGGCGACAAGCAGGTGTGGTTTCAAGACCTGGGCTTGATGCGGCACCGGCTGGTCGGATGTGTGGTGTTCAAGATCGCGCAAAAGTATGGCCCGGTCGACGCGGTAATTCTGTACGTCCCCAACGATCCGGAACACCCGCTCAAGCGCTATACCGGCACGCAAATGCAGGACACCTTCAAGCGCCTGCTGAGTGCTCGCGATGCGCAACAGGCGGACAGCACGGCCCCTACGTCCTATCAACGATTCTTCAGTCAGTTCTTCCCATATGAGAAGCGTGCGTATTACTTCAGCCAATTCGTAAAGTCTGCAGACGGCGCATCGGATTGGCTGTCGTCACCGTGGCGCAAGATTCTGCAGGCAACGTTGATTTTTGTAGAGATCTGGAAGACTTCACCGAAATATCAAAAAATGGTCCCGGATACCGATCCTTACGTGGCAGTTTCGTTGATGCCGCACCTTCAGGTATATCCTTGGGCGAGGAATAGCGACCTCTGGGCGTACTTGTACGAAAAACATCGTGACAAGCTAATCAACGACGCTCGTGGTCACGCGGTACCTACCGCCGACGTCGACGCCAAGGCGCGCGATGCCAAGCTGTCCGGGCTGCTGCAATTTGGTCTGCTGGCGCTGAACATGGCGTCCATGTTCGTTCCGGTACTGGGCGAAATCATGCTGGTTGTCATGACGGCCCAGTTGCTCTACGAAACTGTCGAAGGCGTGATCGAGTGGGGCGAGGGGGACAAACACGCCGCCAGGGCGCATCTTGTCGACGTTGCTGAAAACCTTGCGCAGATCGGTGCGATGGCCGCCGCAGGAGCAACATTCAATCGGGTGACAGCCGTTAAACCGGAGCCGGTGATCGAAGATCTGCACCCGGTGACGCTGCCTGATGGCAAGAGGCGCCTGTGGCGGCCGACCTTGCGCGGCTATGAACAAGCGCTCATCCCCGGCAAGTTGTCGCGGCCCGACGCGGCGGGGCAGTACCGCGTCGCCGGCACAACCTGGATGCGCCAGGGCGGCAGGCTCTATGAGCAGACGTTTGACCGCTCCAGCGGGCACTGGCGGTTGAAACATCCCACCGACTCTCTGGCTTACCAACCGTTGCTCAGCCATAACGGCCACGGTGCCTGGCGCCTGAGCCTGGAACAGCCCATGGCGTGGGATCGCTTGACCCAGCTGCGACGCATCGGGCACCTCACCGATGGTTACTCCGATGACACCTTGCTGGCGCTGGCCGATATCAGCGGTATCAGCGATGGCGCCCTGCGCAAGATGCATCTGAATCAGTTGCCCCCGCCCCCTGAACTGCGAGACGCCATGCGCCTGTTCGATGCCGATGCACAGGCGAGGCAAATGGTCGAGCAATTGCGCGGAGCCAGGCCCATCGACGAGCACTACCTGTATGCAGTCCCGCTGGTCACCGAGATGCCCCGTTGGCCTGCCGATCGGGTTCTGGAGATGACAGCTGATCCGCACGGAGCAGGGCCGTCCATCCGCTATGGTGCGCAGAATACGCTGCCCGGTTTGGGCCACAAGCCCGCTATCAGCCTGACACGTTCGCAAGTGTTGAACGGGGAAATGCCGGCGCGGATTCTGGCTGCGTTGCAAGAGCAGGAAATCAACTATCTGCTGGGACGAACGGCTGCCCAATTTCGCCCGGCACGGCCCGATGAGTTCGGCAAACAACTCGCCGAGTTCGCCTATACGCGTCAACCGGCGATTTTTGACAGTCTTTATCGCGGTACCGAATCGCCGAGTGCGCCCGTGCGCCTGTTGCAGCGTGAATGTCCCGGTCTCAGCGACGTGGCTGCCCAGGATGTGATCGAGCATGCTTCGACGCACGAGCTGGCCCGAATGGATGCGACCGGGCGTTCCCCTTTGAGAATGCTGGAAGAGGCTCGCTGGCATGTCCGCCATGGTCGCCAGGCTCGCGCATTTGCCGGTTTGCACAGCGAAAACCTGGCGTCGGCGGACAGTCGGCGACTGGCTTTGCACGCGCTGGAACAATTGTCTGGCTGGCCGCACTCGCTGCGTGTGGAAATTCGCGAGGGGAGCGTGACTGGCACCTTGCTCGACAGCATCGGCGAGCCGATGGCGCCGGTTAGACGCTATCTGGTGAAAAACGGACCTTTCTATCAAGCGTTCAATGATCACGCCCAGGCATTGAACAGAGTCTCGAGGGTCCAGGACAGCTTTTACAGTTCGCTCATGCACGCGTTACCTGAGGACACACGTTCATCAATCGGATTGTCTGTCGGCAACGCCCATGGTGAGCTGCAACAGAAAATCATCGAATCGGCCCACCTTCATCGAGCCGAAGCTGCGCGATTGCTGTCACCGGCTGCAAAGTGGTTCAAACCGCCGGTACGCGTGGGCGCGCGACTGCTGGGTTATTACGCCAGTGGCCGTGGTACAGGCCTCAATCCATCCCTCGAATCACGCATTGCGCATCTATACCCAGAATCGCGCCAGGCACGGGCATTTCTCGCCCGGCAACACGGCCAGAGTGAGGCGCAGATTCAGCTCGAACTGGAATCACGCTGCCAGGATTGGGACGCGTTGAACGTTGCACTTGAGCGATGGCAGGCAGCCCCGAGTGACAGCCGCACTGCAACGCACAGGGCGCAACTGGCACAGACACTGCGAGAGACATGGCGTAATGGTCCGCTGGACGGGCAGGCGGCGGAGGCGGCCCGCCTGACAATCCATTGCGACACGCCATTGCCCGAGCTGAGTACAGGCTTTCCCCACGTGCGCGAACTGGCCATCACCGGCATCGGCATAACCGACGCCAATGCGGACGGGTTTCTGGCGGCGTTCCCGAATGTCACTGATTTATGGCTCGGTGAATTGAGGCGCTATGGCCAGACACCTGTCACCCGACCGCTTACAACATTGCCAGAGGCGGTTGAGCGGCTGCCCGGCCTGAGACGTCTGCGTTTCTCTACCGATGCGCCATTGCTCGCGGAAAGCTTTGCGCGAAGGCTTGGTGGACTGACTTCGCTGGAGGAACTGCGCATCGACTATCACGGATTCGATTCCACCACCTTGCATGGTCTTGACCTGCAATCGCTGACACGACTGCGCAGATTACGCATCGATGCGCCCCACGCGTTATGGCGATGGCCGGCATACGTTGAACGACTTCAGCAGCTCAGACGCCTTGACCTTACGCACACCTTGATTGAAACCTTGCCCGACTCGCTCTACAGCGGCCATGAAAGACTCTGGGCCGGGCTATCGCTGGATTGGTCGCGTGTCACCCCAGCGACGTTCCGTCGGGCCTATGAATTTGTCAGCCGCCACTCCGGCCCGCGCGGTCACCTGCTCGATGTGCATCAGATGGTCAGTGACTATTGCCGCGCCGAACTCGATAGCATGGCCGTCGCCCCGGATAGCGCCGACCCTTTGCCGCAGGCATTCAATGCAGCCTGGTCAACACCGTCGGCAAGGGTGGCGGCGATCGAGCAGCTTCGGGCCGAACATGAGGCCATCTTCGCCGCGTTTTATCCGCCATCCCCGCGCCAGGGATCACGCTATGCAGCGCCCGCGCGGCGCTGGTCGACAGGGGGCAGCGCGGACCTGTTACATACGCTGAAAAGCAGCTGGCACGGTGCGATTCGTCAGCGCTATGGCCTGGCAGCCGACGTTGAGCGCTTTAGCTTCGTCGAGCTGCCCGGCGCCACCACCGGTGTCGAGCTTCCTTCGTTGCCGGCCGGCAGTTTCGCCCATGTGCGCACGCTGCGTCTGGGAGGGCTGAACGTGCCCTCCGGCCAGGCGCGGGATTTTATTCGCGCCTTCAGTCATATCGAGACGCTTGAGCTGGGGGGATGCATGTTCACCGAGCTACCTTTTGCAGCGCAGGCGTTGCCCGCGCTGCGTCGGCTCGACGTGTCCGGTAACAGAATCACGGTGACGGCAATGGTCCAGCGCCAACTCAATGCGCTGCCACAACTGGTACGACTGAACCTGAGTCATAACCCGCTGGGGCGACTCGATGCCACGGCTTTGAGCGGGCTCGAGGCCTTGAATCTGAGATCGACGGATTTGCTGGCCTGGCCCACCGGGGCGGAAACTCTGCCACGGCTGTCATGGCTCGATTTACGAGACAACCGGATCGCGTCCCTGTCGCCGCAAGCGCTGGCGCATCCTGACGCATTGATGAGGACGAATCTGTCGGGCAACGCCTTCAGTGCCGACGGTGAGGCAGCTTTTCACGCGGCGCTGCAGCGCATCGAGCAGCAGCGGGGGCTGGGCCAGGGCACGTTGTCTCGCTTCGCCGCAGAGCCGGTGCCTGAGCATTTTCCGCCGTTGGAAACCGGCGGTTCGTTCAGTGATCTGCTCCTGCCACTCCCGCAGCCGGCGCCTGTCAGCTCAGGCGCTTCGGGGCACTTGCAGCGGTTGGCGGTGATCCTCAATCGCGAACGAGCGCAACGCAGTCTGCTGGTGCTGCGAACACGGGCCTTGAATGACGCTCAGATCGATGCGCAGATCAGCCAATGGCATCTGAGCTGCGAGGCGCTGACCCGTCAGTTGAACGATTGGCTCTATACCAGGGAAGTACGAACGAACACTGTCCTGGTCAGTGCGCAAGTGCGTTCGCTGGTGGCCCGGCGAATCAGCGAGACCTGGCGCGACACCCTGACCCGACACCCCGGCGGCGACGGTCTGGAGCTCGAATTGGCAGGATTGCAGACCGGAGAACTGCCGGCGCTTGTGGTGCAGTTTCCGGGCGTGACGACGCTGGATCTGAGCGGTGCAGGAATCACGGCGCGGGGGAGCGCGGGTTTTCTCGACGGTTTTCCCGACCTCGAGACCTTGTATCTGAGTGGTAACGAATTGGGCGCGGTGCCTGCGCCGGTGCTGCACATGCGTCATCTCACCCGCCTGGACATGCAGTATTGCAGCTTGCGCAGTGCGACGAGTGTTTACCCTTTGCTGGGCAACGCGCGGCTGCGCACGCTGGATTTGAGTTACAACGAACTTCGTGTTTTCAATCCGCCCGATTATGGCGTGATCGAGTCTCTGGATCTGCGTTACAACCAACTGAGCGAATGGCCTGACGGTGTGTTGCGGGCGCCCGGGTTGCAGGCCCTGAACCTCAGCGGTAACGCAATCGCGGAAATCCCCGCGGCGCTTTTCGATGGTGATCATTCGGGTCTGATCGCAGGCTCGGATCTGTCAGAAAACCGCAATTTGTCGCTTTCTGCATTGCAAGACCTCAGGCGTTACAGCCGCGAGCGCGCCATACCGCATGTGCTGGGCATGACGCGCGCGCAGATTGAGACGATGATCAACCGTCAGGTGTTCGGTGATCTGCTCGGGATTCCCGAAGACGGTGCTCCAACCGATAACGCTGGCGGCGTTGTCGACGATCCCCATGCGCAGGTATTTCCTGCCGAGAAAGTTTTTGATCCAGCCTACGATGTTGCGCCACGCTCACGCGATCCGTGGCTTGTGGACAGCGATCCGCAGTGGGTTGCGCGAAGAACCGAGCTCTGGGCGCAATTGGCGCAAGAGCCGAATCACGAGCGGTTTTTCCAGTTGCTGCGCTTGTTGCTCGATACGCAGGACTACAGGCAGGTGCGAGGCGATCTGACGCAAAGAGTCTGGCGTGTCATGGAGGCCGCTGAGGAAAATACCGAACTGCGGCAGCTGTTGTTTCAGGGCGCCGAGACCCACGGCACCTGTCCGGACGGGCGGATTCTGACATTCAGTGATTTGGAAGTGCGGGTCGCGGTCTATCACCAGTTGCGTGACATTCCGTTGAATCGAATGGCGTCCAGAGGTCGGGCGCTGCTGCGTCTGTCGCGGCAACTGTTTCGCCTGGATCGCGTCGAGACGCTGGCTGAAGCCGCCGGTCTGGGTATGGATCGTGCTGAAGTGCGCCTTAAATATCGTATCGGTTTGACGGGCGGCTGGGGCGACGGTGTCGATTTACCGGGCCAGCCCGCGTCGATGATTTATGACGTTCCGCTGAGTGATGAACTGCTCGAGTACACCCGCGCCTCGATTCTTGAGGCAGAGGGCACCGATGCGCTGTCCGTAAGCATGGCAGAGCGCGACTACTGGATCTCTTACCTGCAAGATCTCCACCCACAAGAGATGGCCGCGCTGGACGTTGCGGTTGACGAGCGACGCCAGCAACTGTGGGACCAGCTCAATCAGCGTCTCGCCCGCAATGAACTGAGTTCCGAAGAATACGACCTTGAGCTGAACAGGTTGGGCAAGGCCATGGACGTGCTGCGCACACAGAAACGCGCCGAGCTGACACGCCGGGTGATCAGCGAGCTGAGCAGCTTCGCTGCGGAATCCGAACAACCCGGCCGCCTGCCACCAACATCCGGTTCCTGAGGGCACCTTGCTGAGGCGGTCCGAGGCAGGACAAGTCACATCCGCTTACCACTGCTGGTTGCGCAATACCCGGATAACGCAGAAGCGATAACGCGACATGGTTTGCTGAGCGCTCCATCAACAAGGAGTGACCATGAGCGCTATTTCCCCAAAACCCGTGTCGACGCAGCCTGCGTCGACCGATCAGCCGGCAGACGCCAGTCGGTCAGTAAAGCTCGTTGCAACGCAAAGCCTGCACGGCGAGTTTCTCGAAGCTTCGATCCCGCAATGGTTGACCGACGCTTCGCCGCAACGGCGCGAAGCCTTCAAGGCGGTTGCGACAGCATTGCCAGCCTGGTATCAGGATGCGACGCCGGCCCAGCGCAAAACCGTGGACGACACGTTCAAGGCGAGTGTCATCGCCCAGAACAGTCTCGACAAGCGCATGGCGCAACTTCAGGACGTCGAGACGTTTGCCCGGCCATTAGTCATCAAAGCGCTGAAAGACAAACACTCGCTGGATATCGATGTCGACAAAACGCTGCTGTGTCTGCGCCGCCCCGTGGAGATGGGTATCCAGCAAATCGAACTGGCCTCATTCGAGGTGCTCAAGCTAACGCTGCTGGAAGCCGCACTGCACAACTTCGAAGCTGGCGAATGCGAAGGGACCTACCATTCGAGCTCAGGTTTTGTGGTGGCAGGGTCCACGGCGCAGACGTTCGACCATGTGAGCATCGGTATTTCGGTCAGCCAGTTTCTGCACCTTTGCCGCGATCTGGATGTCGGCCAGCAATACCAGACTTACCTGCAAGGATTCTTTCATCCTGAGGAAGCGGTGGCAGAGGCAGTGCTTGCCGAACGCTTCATCGTCGCACAGAAGGCGACGCTGCGCGCTGCGGCCGAGCAGGCGCTGTTGCAAAAGGATATCGAGGCGGCGGATCACGCGATGATCGTCTCGGTGATTGACGGCGAGATGCATCCCTGGATGGGTAAAAAACAGGTCTGGTTCAAGGACCTGGGGTTGATGAAAAAAAGACTCACCGGCTGCGTCGCGTTCGTCATCTGCGAGAAATACCGCTACACCGACGAACTGATTCTTTACATCCCGCACGATCCTGAACATCCGCTCAAACGCTACACGTTCCAGCAGATGCGCGACGAGCTCAAACGCTTGCTCACTGCACGCGACGCTCCGCAACAGACGGGCGCGGAGCCCACCGCCTACCAGCGCTTTCTCAGCCAGTTCCTGCCTTATGACCAGCGTCCCGAGTATTTCAGCCAGTTCAGGCAAAAGGCGCCTGACTCACCCGGCGATGGCTGGGATCTGCTGCGCTCGCCATGGCTGTCGGTGCTGCAAGGCTTCACCGCCGGCTCGGCGTTCACCCGCATTCAGCAGGTACCGCCCGAACGCCAGGTCAAATGGGAGCCAGTGGCGGACCCTTACATCGCATCGTCCACCCTGGGACGCAAGGGGCAGGGACTTTGGGCTCCCAACGAGGATCTGTGGCAATACCTCTATAGCCAGAACCGCACCAAGCTGATCGATGATGCCCGAAGCCATGCGGTACCGACTGCCGAGGTAGACGCGCGAGCAAGGGACGCCAAACTGGCCCATCTGATGCAACTTGGCATGCTCGGTCTGAACATGGTCTCGATGTTCGTGCCTGTGTTGGGCGAAGTGATGATGGTGGTGATGGCCGGGCAACTGCTCTATGAAACGCTTGAGGGCGCAATCGAATGGGCCGAGGGCGATCGGCGTGCGGCGAAGGATCATTTGATCGATGTGGCGGAAAACCTTGCGCAGATTGCGCTGATGGCCGGTGTGGGCGCCGCAGTAAGGAAAATCTCAAGCGCCAAAGCCGTGCCGGTCATTGAAAGTCTGCATCCGGTGAAGTTGCCCAACGGCGAAACCCGGCTGTGGAAACCCGACCTGAACGCTTACGAGTCGGCTGTCGCACTGCCTGTCAGTCCCGGGCCAAACAGTGCCGGCCAGCACGTGCTTGAGGGTAAAACCTATATTCGCCAGAGCGGCAAGGTCTATGAGCAGTTTTTCGATGAATCGATCGGCAAATGGCGGATCAGCCATCCGACCGACATCAACGCCTGGCAGCCGGTGCTCCACAGCAATGGAAGCGGTGCCTGGCGGCATACTCTGGAACGTCCGCAGGATTGGGATCGTCTGACCCTGTTGCGGCGCATCGGCCATGCAACCGAAGCGTTTTCCGATGCACAGCTGATCAAGGCTGCCGATATCAGCGGTGTCAGTGAAGCCGCGCTGCGCAAGATGCACATTGATTCTTCGCTGCCGCCACCGGAACTGACCCAGGCCATGCGCATGATGCAAGCAGACGGCAACGCGGCACTGGTTGTCGAGCAGTTGCGCGGGACAAAACCGATCGATGAACTGTACCTCTACGCGTTGCCGCTGATCACCGAAATGCCGCGCTGGCCGGAGAACCGGGTGCTGGAAGTCTTCGACGGCGAGCAATTGTCCGGCAAGTTCGTCAGGTATGGCGCCGCGCGGCGGTTTCGCGATGTCGGCGTCAAGCCACCCATTCAGATATCGCGGGCCGATATCTTCAGCGGTGAACTGCCAGCACGTATTCTCGCAGGACTGGACGAGTCAGAAATCACTCGGCTCCTCGGCGAGCAGGGGGCACGCGTGCGCGATGGCCGACCGGCAGAGTTTGGCAAGCAGATCGCCGACTACGCCAACACCCGCCAGCCGGCGATTTACGACAGCATTCATTCGGGCACCGACCCCGTCGATCCGCAGGTTGCGCGCTTGCAGAAGGCCTGCCCGGGACTCAGTGAACCGGCGGCGCAAACGGTGCTGGCACATGGTCGACCCGATGATCTTCAGCGACTCGGCTCAGGGCAACGAGTACCGCTGCGCCTGTTGGAGGAGGCCCGCTGGTACGCGCGGCAAAGTCGACAGGTAGCGGCATATGCCGGTCTGCGCAGCGAAAACGTCGCTTCTGCGGACAGCCGGCGCCTGGCGTTGCACACGCTGGAGCAATTGGCGGGTTGGCCCGACAGCCTTCGCATTGAAGTTCGCGAAGGCCACGACGCCGGCATGCTGCTCGACAGCATCGGCAGTGAAACCGCCGGCGAGAAAAAATACCTGATCAAAACAGGCGTTCAGTTTCAGGCATACAACGAGCGCGGTGAGGCACTCAACAGCCTGCCTCGCGACGGCGACAATTTTTACTCGTCGATCATGCATGCCCTGCCTGATCATGCGCGCCGCAGCCTCGGTGTCCCTGAGGTCGGGCAGTCCGCAGAGTTGCAAGCAAAGATCATCGATCACGCCGACCAGCACCAGGCTGATGCACCCGCATTGCTGGCGCCTCAGGTCAAGTGGATAAAGCCCCCGGTGCGGGTGAACGCTACCTTGATCGGTTATCCCGCCAGTGGACGCGGCGCCGGATTGGCACCGAACCTGCTGGCTCACGTGCAGGATATCTACCCGCAATTGAGCGACGAACAGGCTCGTGGCTTCCTCCTTGACCAGTATCGGGCAGGAAAAAACGACCGGGCCATTTTCGAGCTGTTGCAATCACGTCGGCGTGAGTGGGAACAGCTCAATGCGACGCTGGATGAATGGGCGGGGACAGCGACGGCGGCGCCCTGGGAACGCTCCGGAACAAATTACAAGTTTCGCACCGCGCAAGCGCTGAAAACCTGCTGGCGCAACGCTTTGTCCACTGGGGTCGCGGGTGCCGATCAACTGTCGATTCTCACCTACGATCCTCTGCCAGAGATGACCGTCGACTTTGCTCACGTGCGTGAACTGTCGATTGGCGGCGGAGGTTTGACCGACGCCAACGCCGATGCCTTCCTGACGCGATTTGCCAATATCGAAAAGTTGTCGCTGGGGGAGCGGGGCAGTCTGTTCGGCACCTACATGGAGCACGAGCAGTCACTGACGACCTTGCCCCTGAGCGTGACTCGCATGTCCGCATTGAAAAAGCTCAAGTTCCGAACGCCAGCGCGGGTGATGGCTGCCGATCTGTCGACAAGATTGCGTAGCCTGACCGCGGTTGAGGAGCTTCATCTCGATTTTCCCGGCGGCGCAGGCAGCCCGCCCGAGCTGGACCTGGCTCCCCTTGAACGACTGAAGAAACTCAAGATTGAAGCGCCGGGCCTGACGCAGTGGCCGGCTTATGTGGAACAACTGCCTGAGCTGGAGCGTCTGGATCTGACGCAAACCGCCATCGCATCCCTTCCACAGACCCTTTATGTCGGGCACGAGAGACTCTGGGCCGGTTTGTCCCTGGACTGGTCGAGGTTCTCCCACGGAGCGTTCAAACCGGCTTACGACTATGTGAAAAACTACATGGGGGAATGGGGGCATCTGGTTGATCTGGACTTGATGGTCCGCCGCTACTGCGCCGGGGAACTGCAGTTTCTGACGGGTGAGGCCGGCCGTCTCAACCCGTTACCTCAGCGCATCATGAGTCTGTGGAACACACCGGAGACCCGACTTGGAGCCGTGGAGATTCTGCGCGTGGAGCACAGCGCAATTTTCCGCCAGTTCTACGAGGCCAGCGCATCCGCAGAGTTGCGTACGGCGACGCCGGCAGCGCGCTGGCAAGCGCCGCCCAATGCCCGGGTGGTTCGTGCACTGGAAAAAAACTGGCGCGCGGCCATACGCCGGCGTTATCGCTTGAACGATGACGTTCGTCCCTTCAATGCTGAGGACTGGATATCCGCCAGCGATCTGGACGACGCCAGCATGTTTGAACTGGTTGACACCGCCTGGGCGCTGGGCGCGGAGTCGGTGAGTGAGCTGCCGCAATTGCCGGCCGGTACGTTTGCTCATGTACAGCGGGTTCGGCTGGACCGCTTGACTGTGCCGGTCGAACAGATCCGCGGCTTTCTCCAGGCGTTCAGTGGCGCCACAAGCCTGGAGGTCACCGCCTGCGGATTGACCGAAGTGCCGGTGCGGCCAGCCGATTTGCCCCGGCTCGCACAGCTGGACCTGTCTTTCAACCGAATCGCCGTGACCCCTGAGGTGCAAGGTCAATTCGACGCGCTGAGCAATCTCGAACATCTCAATGCCCGCCTCAATCGGCTGGACACACTGGACGTTTCTCGCCTGACCGGCCTCAGGACGCTGAACCTCAGCTCAAACGGGCTCAATGTGTGGCCGAAGGGGGCGGAGAACCTGGCGCATTTGCAAGCAATGGATTTGCGGCATAACACCATCGGCTCGCTCCCCGATCACGTGCTTGCCGACAACGCTGTGCTGCTCAAGACCCGGCTGCTGAACAACCGCTTCAGTGTCAGCGGCGAAGCGAGCCTAAAGGCGGCGCAGCGACGTATCGAAATGACCTTGGGTTTGCCCGAAGGGGCGCTGCAACGGTTTGAATCGCAAGCGCCATCGATACCCGCCGGTTCCAGCGGTGCCACGCCTGACACGGCACTCAATCGCGCTGCTCATCTCTTGCCACTGCCATCTGCCTCGGTCATTCAGCAAGGCACCGAGATGCATCGCGCAGTGCTGGAAATCTTTCCGTCACTGTCGCTTGAAAAGGCCCAGGCCAGCGTTGAGCGTTTGCGCACTGAAGGCCTGTCCCCTGAGCAAGTCGTCGGCAGACTGAATCAGTGGCGAGCAAGTAACGAGGCGTTGACGCGTGAGTTGAACGGCTGGATCTTCAACCCGGCGCAAGGGGCTGGTGAAGGGGCGTCGTCAACAAGATTCTTTGATGCCTCCAGGATCCGCGCTTGCTGGCGGGACGGGCTCACCGGCCATACCGAATCCGCCGGACGGACGCTGAGCCTGTCAGCGGGCGGCTTGGGTGATTTGCCTGCGCTGTCGAACGTGTTTTCCCATGTGCGGACGCTGGACCTGACCGGGGCTAAATTTTCCGTCGAGAGTTTCAACCTCTTTTGCCCGGCGTTTCCTGAGTTGACCACGCTGACACTCAATGGCACGGGCCTGGCACGCCTGCCGGAAGCTGTCGGCGGTCTGAGCCGGCTCGAACGGCTGGAATTGAGCGGCAATCGCCTGGCCGTGGCGCAATCGGTGTATCAGCACGCGAGCGGGGCGCGGCTGCGCTGGCTCGACCTCAGTCACAATCAGCTGGAAGAATTCAACGCCGCAACCTTCAGCAGTCTGCAAACCCTCAACCTCGGCCAGAACGGCCTGGATTTCTGGCCTGAAGGCGTGCTTGAACTGGCGCATCTGCAAAGGCTGGACCTGTCGGGCAACAACATCATGGTTTTCCCGGACCGGCTGTTGGGCGGCAATCATGAGGCGCTCGTGGCAGGCACCGATCTGTCGGAGAACTCGCTGTCGCTTAACGCATTGGAGCAGATCAGGGACTACAGCGTCGCGCATGGCGGCAGTGACGTGCTGGGCTACACGCCGGAGTCCTTGCAGCGCTTGATCGCCGAGCGTATGAGCGACTCGGAAAGCGATAGCGGATCCGAATCGGATTCGGATCGGGGTTCGGACCCCGACTCCGATAGCGACGATGGTGATGATCCGCGTGGCGGAGGCGGTGGCGGTAGCAGTAGCAGGCCCGTGGATATGCATGCCGGTGTGGAGGCCGCGGAGGTGATTGCCAATCCGGCGCAGGACGTGGCAGCGCCGGCGATGGATATATGGATGACCTATACCCATGCAGATGCGCGTGCAGCGCGGCAAGCGCTATGGCTGCAATTGGCTCGACAGGCCAACCATGAGGCGTTCTTTCATTTGCTCTCGACCTTGCCCGACACCCTGGAATTCAGGTTTGCCGGTGCCGATCTGACCCACCGGGTCTGGCAAGTGATCCAGGCTGCCACGGAAAACGCTGAACTGCGCGAGCTGTTGTTTTTCAACGCCGAAACCCACGGCACGTGCCCCGATGGCCGGATCCTGTCGTTCAGCGAACTGGAAACCCGCGTCTATGAATACAACGCTCTGCGCGACATTCCGCGGCATCGTCAGCTGCAACGCGGCAGAGCGCTGCTTGATCTGACTCGACGGCTGTTTCGCCTGGAAAGGGTGGATCGACTGGCCGAAGCCGCCGCCAGGAACAAGGATCGCGCGGAAGTTCGCCTGCAATACCGCATCGCCATGACACGCGGCTGGCCGGACGACCTGGAGTTGCCGGCGCAACCCGAACACATGTTGTACGCCTCACCGATTCGCGGGCGACGATTGCTCGATGCGCGTGCCTCGGTTCTCGCGGACGAGGCATCACCCATGTTTCTGGAGGATCTGATTGCGCGGGACTACTGGATCCGCTATCTGCAGGATCGCCACGCCGAGGCGTTCGAGGCACTTGAACGCGACGCTACCAGGCGGCACGAAGCGGTCGAGGATGCCTACCCGGACAGAGAAAACAGCGATTATCTGGACGCGATGAGGGTGCTTGAAATCGAACTGGCGGATGCGCGTATCGAGAAACTCAAGGCTTTGACTCGCACAGAGCTGGAGAGCCTGGCGTCGCAGGATGCGGGAGCGTCGCCAGCGCCCCCGTCGTCACCGAAACCCGGGCCTTCGTGGCGCCGCGACTGAGTGATCGAGCGGACCTGGGAGCAGGGCACTCCCAGGTCGGCTCGACTCAGCTGTCGTAACCCAGATTCGGCGCCAGCCAACGCTCGGTCACGCTCAGGTCCTGGCCTTTGCGCGCGGTGTAACTCTGCACCTGATCCTTGTCGATCTTGCCCACGGCAAAGTACTGCGCCTGCGGATGGGCGAAGTACCAGCCGCTGACCGCTGCGGCGGGGAACATTGCGTAGTGTTCGGTGAGGAACACGCCACTGCGCCCGGCGCGCATTTCCGCAGCCTCTGGATCGAGCAGGGTGAACAGCGCGGCTTTCTCGGTGTGATCCGGGCAGGCCGGGTAGCCGGGAGCGGGGCGGATGCCACGGTATTGCTCTTTGATCAGTGCATCGTTGTCGAGGGTTTCATCCTTGGCGTAACCCCAATGTTCTTTACGCACTTGCTGGTGCAGCCATTCGGCGCAGGCTTCGGCCAAGCGGTCGGCGAGGGCCTTGACCATGATCGAGTTATAGTCGTCGCCCGCATCCTGATAGGCCTTGGCCACTTCTTCGGCGCCGATGCCAGCGGTGGTGATAAAGCCGCCGACATAGTCGGTGACTTCGCTGTCCTTCGGCGCCACGAAGTCGGCGAGGCAGAAGTTCGGCTTGCCGTCGGTCTTGATGATCTGCTGACGCAAGTGATGCAGCTTGGCCAGCGGCTTGCCGGTGTTGTCGTACAGCTCGATGTCGTCTTCGTTGACCTGATTGGCCGGCCAGAAACCGAACACCGCACGGGCGCTGATCAGTTTTTCGTCGATGAGCTTGGCGAGCATTTCCTGCGCGTCCTTGTACAGCGCAGTGGCGGCTTCACCGACCACTTCGTCTTCGAGGATGCGCGGGAATTTGCCGGCCAGGTCCCAGGAAATGAAGAACGGTGTCCAGTCGATGTACTCGGCCA
>NZ_RCOA01000070.1:0-41141 GCF_004307585.1 Pseudomonas sp. Sample_20
CCAATAGTGTGTTTGGCTGATACCAACCGCAAACAAAGCTATAAGCCAAGAGCCTGGAAGCGACTCGGTGATAATTGGCTCACCTGCCAGTCTGGCTCAGGTTGAAAAAATTGTAGTAGTTAATGCGACAAGAGTAAATCCTGATGTTGTCGCCATGTAACAACAATGACTTTTTGTATCAATTTGGTGCGGTTGTTCGGCGGGCAGTGTCGGCGATTTAATGATGAGTTAATGCTTCGAGGAAATCAGCGCCAGGCATCGGTCTACCGTACAAATAGCCCTGCAAAAAGTTAACGTTATGCTCGGTCAGGTAATCAGCCTGGGCCTGAGTTTCGACACCTTCGGCAACAATGCCCAAGTCCAGTTTGGCCGACAGTTCAATGATGGAGTCGAGAATATGCCTCGATAACGCGTCTACGCCGATCATGGCCACAAAGCTCTGATCGATCTTTAGAAAGTCGACGTTGAAGGTGCGTAGATAACCAAGGCTCGAGTGTCCGGTACCAAAGTCGTCGATTGCGATTTTCACTCCAAGTGCGTGCAATTGCTCAAACAACTGAAGCGTGATGTCGCTCGGCTCGATCAGTTCGCGCTCCGTCAATTCCAGCACCAGTTCGACGCTGCCGGGCGCAAACGCCGCCAAGAGGTCGCGACAATCCTCGACCAGCTCCAGATCCTGGCAGTGGCTGGCGCTGATGTTGATGCCGATATGGAAAGGCTTGGCGAAGTTCACAGAGTGCGGTCCCAGCAGGGCCGCAGTCTGTTGCATCAGTGAGCGGGTCATCGGCACGATCAGGCCTGAGTGTTCGGCAAATGGAATGAAAAGGTCCGGGCGTACCAGCCCCTCTTTCGGGTGATTCCAGCGCATCAGCACTTCAGCGCCCGACCACTGCTTGCTGTCACCGTGAACCACGGGCTGGAAGTAAGGAATGAATTCCCCGGCCTCGAGTGCGCGCATCATTTCGTGGCTGGGCGAGGTCGATCGCTTCTGAACGAAGTGGCCAATGGCACCGGAGATTGCACCGAAGAAAATCAACAGACTGAACAGCGGAGGATACTCAGCCGCCATGTAGCGCCGGACTTCGCTCTGGGGGAAACCCGCCGACACTTTGAAACCGTAACGCTCGGATTCCAGCAGGCTGCGCGCGACCGGCGGGGCAGGCAGTGATCCCTGATGAACTTTGCCGTCGGCGGACAGCCAGTTATCGCCCACTTGCAACGTCAGTAATGTCTGGCGGCCGATCAGGCGCAGGATGTTGCTCAAGTGATAGCCATCCAGTGTAGTCAGTGCGCCACCGCGACCGTCGCTGAGACGGTAGATCAACAGTGCCGTATCAGGCGTCACCGGATTGCCGTTCATCAACCACAGTTTGCCTTGATGATAGTCCCCGGCATTGACGGCTTCCTGGAACGCCCCGAAGAGTGAGCTGCAGTAGAGATTGTTGTCCCAGACCAGATTGGTCGAGCGCACGAAGGGGCGGCGGGTCACTTGTTCGCGCAGGGCCAGTTTCACCGCTTCGCAATTTTTCCCGGCAAGCGGCAGCAGGACCCGAGCGGCTTCTGCCGTGTTATCGAGCATCAGATCGAACTGTCGCAGCGCTTGTTCGGCCGTCTCCCCGGCACTTTGCTGCAGTGTGCGTTCTGCCTGCATATAAAGAATCCCACTGCCCAGTACGATCGGCAGCAGACCGCTGAGCACAGTCACGACGATGCGGGTCCTGCGTTTGCGGCGGGTTTGACGGGTCAGCGGCATGGACACATCCTGTGGTCTAGAAATCCGACCCGATAACAATTGAGCCAAAAGGGAGAATAGATGGCAGATGGCTCTTGCGCCGTACGAAAAAAAGCGGATTTTATACAGAGGGCAGACAGGTCCCGTTACGCTGTGTAGAATCGATTTACGCATACAATAATAATCGTCTTCTGGCAGCAGAAGCCTCGCCCGCAAGAGCCTTGGGTCGACAATGAAGATATTCGGGTTCCAACTGATCTACGGAGACTTCCTCGCGCGCAGCGTGCGTGGCATCTCCTGTGCGCCTCCCTCTACATCACTTTCCTGACAAATAACCCTGGTTAATTGATAAGAAATGATGAGGCGTCACCATGGCAGATTTATACGAAAACCCAATGGGCCTGATGGGCTTTGAGTTCATCGAGTTCGCAGCGCCGACTCCCGGCACGCTGGAGCCGATCTTCGAGATCATGGGCTTCACCAAAGTCGCGACCCACCGTTCCAAGAACGTGCACCTCTATCGTCAGGGCGCGATCAACCTGATCCTCAATAACGAACCCAACAGCGTCGCCTCGTACTTCGCCGCCGAACACGGCCCGTCCGTTTGCGGCATGGCGTTTCGCGTCAAGGATTCGCAGAAAGCCTATTCCCGCGCACTCGAACTCGGCGCTCAGCCGATCCACATCGAAACCGGTCCGATGGAGCTTAACCTGCCGGCGATCAAAGGCATCGGTGGCGCGCCGCTGTATCTGATCGACCGTTTCGGCGAAGGCAGCTCGATCTACGACATCGACTTCGTGTTCATCGAAGGTGTTGATCGCAACCCGGTTGGCGCCGGCCTGAAGATCATCGATCACCTGACCCACAACGTTTATCGCGGTCGCATGGCGTACTGGGCGAACTTCTACGAGAAGCTGTTCAACTTCCGTGAAATCCGTTACTTCGACATCAAAGGCGAGTACACCGGCCTGACCTCGAAAGCCATGACCGCACCGGATGGCATGATCCGCATCCCGCTCAACGAAGAGTCGTCCAAAGGCGCCGGGCAGATCGAAGAGTTCCTGATGCAGTTCAACGGCGAGGGCATCCAGCACGTTGCGTTCCTCACCGACGACCTGATCAAGACCTGGGATCAGCTGAAGAAAATCGGCATGCGCTTCATGACCGCGCCGCCGGACACCTACTACGAAATGCTTGAAGGTCGCCTGCCGAACCACGGCGAGCCGGTCGATCAGCTGCAATCACGCGGCATTCTGCTCGACGGTGCCTCGGAGCAGGGCGACAAGCGTCTGCTGCTGCAGATTTTCTCGGAAACCCTGATGGGGCCGGTGTTCTTCGAATTCATCCAGCGCAAGGGCGACGACGGTTTCGGCGAGGGCAACTTCAAGGCTCTGTTCGAATCGATCGAGCGTGACCAGGTGCGTCGTGGTGTGCTGACCACCGAGTAACCTGAAACGAAGAAATCCCGGCCTGCAGAAATGCAGGGCCGGGATTTTTTAAGATCAAAAGATCGCAGCCTTCGGCAGCTCCTACATTTGGAATGCATTTTTCCTGTAGGAGCTGCCGAAGGCTGCGATCTTTTGCTTTTAAGAGCGGCGTTGCCGCGTCAAATGCTTGAAGCCTTCGAAAACCAGCACCACAACCGCCAGCCAGATCGGGATGTAAGTCAGCCACTCGCCCGACTTGATGCTTTCTCCCAGCAACAACGCCACCGCAAGCAACAACACCGGTTCCACATAACTCAACAAACCAAACAGACTGAACGGCAGCAAGCGGCTGGCGATGATGTACACCACCAGCGCGGAAGCGCTGATCAAGCCGAGCAGCGGAATCAGCCACATCAGTCCCGGATATTGATCGAACACGGCCAGGCCCTGTTCGCCGCCCTGCACAAACCAGTAGGCGACCGGCAGCATCAGGGTCATGTCGACCCACAGGCCACCGAGGTTGTCGGTTTTCAGGTATTTGCGCAGTACGAAGTACAGCGGATAACCGACCACGACCACCAGTGTCGCCCAGGAAAAACCACCCACCTGATACAACTCGTTCAACACGCCGAGGCTGGCAAAAAATACGGCGATTTTCTGCAGGTAAGACAGGCTCTCGCCATAGGCAATCCGCCCGGTCAGCACCATCGCCAGCGGCAACAAGAAATAACCCAGCGATACATCCAGGCTGTAGTCATTGAGCGGTGCCCACATGAACAGCCACAGCTGAACGCCGAGCAGGGCGGAAGAAACCAGCAGCCCGGCAATCAGCTTCGGCCTGGCTGCCATCAATCGGAACAGCTCCAGCACCCGCCGCCATTCCCCGGAAACCAGCATGAACACGGTCATGCACGGCACGGTCAGGAGCATGCGCCAGCCGAAGATTTCCACGCCGCTCAGAGGCGTCAGCAGCGACGTGTAGTAATACATGACGGCAAACAGCACCGAGGCTGAAACCGATAGAGCGATACCTTTAGACAAACTGTCCTCGCGACGTGATGGTTGAACGGGCCGCGCAGGATACGTGGTTTCTGTGCTGAATATTGAGCGGACGCTCATTATTTCCCACATCAGGAGCCACAAATCCTGTGGGAGCGAGCCTGCTCGCGAAGCGGCCGGCAGATTCAGCATAGATGTTGCGTCGGCTGGCGCTATGCATGATTGCACCGCTTAAACGCAAAAGATCGCAACCTTCGGCACTTCCTACAGGGAACGCATTCCACAGTAGCTGCCGAAGGCTGCGATCTTTCGATCTGCGCTTCTGATTAAGCCCGCAACGTCCTCGTCATCCGCAACGCCAGCAGACTCCCGCCAACGATCACCGCCGCCAGCACATACAACGCCGCATCCGTCGAGCCAGTGCTGTCCTTGACCCAACCCACCAGATACGGGCTGAGGAACCCGGCCATCTGCCCCATCGAGTTGATCAACGCCAGACCTCCAGCCGCCGCGCCCGCGCTCAGCATCGCGGTTGGCACCGGCCAGAACATCGGCAGACCAGTCAGTGCGCCCATGGTCGCGATGGTCAGGCCGAGAATCGCAATCGCCGGATTCGCTGCGAAATTCACTGCGATCACCAGACCGACAGCGCCCATCAGCATCGGCACCACCAAGTGCCAGCGGCGCTCCTTGCGCAAGTCCGCCGAGCGGCCGACGACCAGCATGAACACCGCCGCGAGCAGGTACGGAATCGCACTCAGCCAGCCGATCACCAGGTTATCGCTGAAGCCGAGGTTCTTGATGATCGACGGCAGCCAGAAGTTGATCGCGTACACGCCGCTCTGGATGCAGAAATAGATCAGGCCGAAGGCCCAGATCGCTGGGTTCTTGAACACCGCAAGCAGCGAGTCGGTGGCCGTTTTCGGTTTGTTGGCGAGGTCTTCGGCGTGGTCGGCTTCGAGCACCGAACGTTCGTGGGCGGTCAGCCATTTGGCGTTGGCAAAGCTGTCGCTCAACAGGAAATATGCCAGCGCACCAAGGATCACCGTCGGAATGCCTTGCAGCAGGAACATCCACTGCCAACCGGCCAGGCCACCTTGGCCGGTGGCGAAGTGGTTAAGGATCCAGCCGGAAAACGGGCTGCCGAGCAGCCCGGAGACGGGGATTGCCGACATGAACAGCGCCATGATTCGGCCACGGCGGAAGGTCGGGAACCACTGCGAGAGATACAGCACGACACCCGGGAAGAAACCCGCCTCAGCCGCACCGGTGAAAAAGCGCAGGGTGTAGAACTCGGTCGGGGTGGTGACGAACAACAGGCAGGTCGACAGCGTGCCCCAGGTGATCATCATCAAGGCAATCCAGCGCCGAGGACCGAAGCGGGTCAATGCCAGGTTGCTCGGCACGCCGCACAGCACGTAACCGATGAAGAAGATGCCGGCGCCGAGGCCATATACGGTTTCGCTGAATTTCAGTGCGTCGAGCATCTGCAATTTGGCGAAGCCGACGTTGACCCGGTCGAGGTAGTTGAACAGGTAGCAGATGAAAATGAAGGGAATCAAACGCAGGGTGATGCGTTTGTAGACGGCGTTTTTACCGTCGTCGATGGTCTGGGTAGCTGCGGCGCTCTGCGACATAGCGGCTCTCTCTTTATTATGATTTTTTGCGATGCAAAGGGTAACGTTGATCGCCCTGAGAGTCTCGGCCACCTTTGGCCGGATTGTCTTTGTGCCTGAGCACAGGGTTTGCCGCCAGACCCTGTGCGGCTGAACAACCGCTTGTGCCTGAAATGAAGGATTGCCGCCGCTATGTTCGAACTCGATCACGACCTTGCCCAGGACATCGTCGACCGGGCCATGGCCATTTTGCCGTACAACGTCAATGTCATGGACAGTCAGGGCCTGATCCTCGGCAGCGGTGAACCGGAGCGCATCAACACCCGGCATGAAGGCGCGCAACTGGTGCTGGCCAACGGGCGCGTGGTGGAAATCGATGCGCAGACGGCGGTGCACCTCAAAGGCGTGCAACCGGGCATCAACCTGCCGCTGTTGCTCGATCAGCGCTTGATCGGCGTGCTTGGCATCACTGGCGAGCCGGAGCAATTGCGCACCTACGCCGAGCTGGTGCGCATGACCGCCGAAATGCTCGTCGGCCAGCGCAACCAGCAGGCCGAGCAGCAATGGCGACGGCAGCGTTGCGATGATCTGCTGGCTTTGCTGTTGAGCGAGGCGGGGGACTCGCCGCGTCTGGTCGATGAGGCGCAACAGTTGGGACTTAAGCCGCAATTGACGCGTGTGCCGTATCTGTTTGAACTGGGGCTTGAGCATGGCCCGGGGCAAACCGTCGAGGCCCTGAGTGCGTGGCTGACCTCGCGTTATCCCGACAGTTGGTGTGTGAGTTCGGCGAAGTCTTCGCTGTTGTGGTGTCGCCCGGCGAGCCAGAACGTCGAGCACGATCGCCTGCTGGAAAAACTCGATGGCCTTGGCTGGAAGATTCTGCGCATCGCCGTCGGCGGGCAGGCGGATGGCCTGGCCGGGTTGCGCCGCTGTTATCGACGGGTCGGCGATCTGCTGGCGTATGGTCGAGACGTGCTGCCGAATTCGAGACTGCTGACGCTCAATCGTTATCGCTTGCCGGTCATGCTGTGGCGGCATCGCAACGATGATGCGCTGGACGAACTGCTCAAGCCGCTGCGCCAGGTCATCGCCAAGGACAGCAACGGCCAGTTGCTGGCGACCCTGCGCAGTTGGTGCGAGCACGACGGGCAGAGCCAGGCCTGTGCCGAAGCGCTGGGCATCCATCGCAACAGCCTGCGCTATCGCATGGAACGGATTGCCGAGTTGAGCGGGGTTGATCCGTTGAAGCTGGACGGGATGCTGGCGTTGTATCTTGGGGTGCAGCTGCTGCCGCAGACTGATCCATTGACATGAGTTGTCCTTGAGGCCGCCATCGCTGGCAAGCCAGCTCCCACAGGTCAGAAGGCGTTCATAACGTCCATAGCCACCGCAGAACCCTGTGGGAGCTGGCTTGCCAGCGATGAGGCCGGTACGACCAACACATATCTTTTGTGGAAATGAACAATAAACGCCGACGCCACTTGTGCACCCGACCGGCGTCAAGGCGCAGGTCGACTGGCAGCATGAACGCCACTGCAACCGGAGAATTCCCATGAAGATCGTCATCGCCCCCGACTCGTTCAAGGACAGCCTGAGTGCCCAAGGCGTTGCCGAAGCCATTGCCCTCGGACTGGCGCAGGTCTGGCCGCAGGCGACGCTGATCAAATGCCCGATGGCCGATGGCGGCGAAGGCACGGTCGAGTCGATTCTTGCAGCCTGCGAAGGTGAGTTACGCCGCACCCGCGTGCGCGGTCCACTGGGCGCGCCGGTCGATGCTGCTTGGGGTTGGCTACCGCACAACCACACCGCGATCATCGAAATGGCCGAGGCCAGCGGTCTGCAACTGGTCCCGCCGGGACAGCGCGATGCCTGCATCAGCAGCACGTTTGGCACGGGTGAATTGATTCGTGCAGCGCTGGATGCCGGCGCGCAACGAGTGATCCTGGCGATCGGCGGCAGCGCGACCAATGACGGCGGTGCCGGGGCGATGCAGGCATTGGGTGTGAAGTTGCTGGATGCGCAAAATCAGCCTCTGGTGCCCGGCGGCCTGGCCTTGGCGCAACTGGCGCGATTGGACCTGAGTGGGCTCGATCGACGTCTGGCCGATGTGCGTTTCGACATCGCCGCCGACGTTAACAATCCGCTCTGCGGCCCCCATGGCGCCTCGGCCATTTTCGGCCCGCAGAAGGGCGCATCGCCTGCGCAGGTTGAGCAGCTCGATCAGGCGCTGGGGCACTTTGCCAAACTCTGCGCGCAAGCATTGGGCAAGGACGTGCGCAATGAACCGGGCAGCGGCGCGGCGGGTGGTCTGGGCTTTGCCGCCAAGGCTTTTCTCGGCGCGCAGTTTCAGGCAGGCGTCGAGGTGGTGGCGGAACTGGTCGGGCTCGCTGACGCGGTCAAAGGTGCGGATCTGGTGATTACCGGAGAAGGCCGCTTCGATGCGCAAACCCTGCGTGGCAAAACACCGTTCGGTGTTGCGCGAGTTGCCAAACAACACGCCGTGCCGGTGATCGTGATTGCCGGGACCTTGGGCGAGGGCTATCAGGAGCTCTATCAACACGGCATCGACGCCGCGTTCGCCGTGACCAGCGGACCGATGACTCTGGAACAGGCCTGCGCCGAAGCCCCGCGCCTGCTGCGTGAGCGCGCTACAGATATTGCTCGGGTCTGGCAACTCGCCACCAAACGCTGAACCGCTTGCCTATGTAGGAGCTGTCGAGTGCAACGAGGCTGCGATCTTTTGACTTTTAAAAGCAAGATCAAAAGATCGCAGCCTCGTTGCACTCGACAGCTCCTACCAAGGCAGCGGAGCAGTGTTTCATTGTTGTAACGTCCGAAAAAATATTTACTGCGGACCCGAAACCTTCCTCAAGCCTGGCCGATACAACGGTCAGGCGCACACAAAACCACAATTCAGTGCCGCCGGACTGTCGCCCGCTATGGGCCAGTGCTCACGGCATGGACGCTCGTAGTTTCTTTCTTTCGAGAGTCCGACCATGTCCCTGCGTAACCTGAATATCGCGCCCCGTGCTTTCCTCGGTTTTGCCTTTATCGCCTTGCTGGTGATTGTCCTCGGCGTATTCGCCGTCAGCCGCATGACGGTCATTCGTCAGGCGTCGATCGACATGGACACCAACCAGTTGCCAAGCGTGACCCACCTCAGCGTGGTCACGGAAAACGTCCTGCGTATGCGCATCCTCTCGTTCCGCGTGCTGGTCAATCGCGAACCGGCCAGCCTGCAAGAGGCAGAAACCCGCATCGCGGTGCTGGTCGACAAGGTGCGCAAAGCGCAGGCCAGCTACGCTGCGTTGCCGGCAGGCCCTGAAGAGCGCGCGGTCTTCCAGACGTTTTCGACGACGCTCGATAATTACCTGCAAGCGCAGAATCAGATGATTGAGCTATCGCGCAAAGGCGATCTGGAAGCGATGCGCGCGTTGATCAACACGCGCATCAAGGAAGGCACCGATCAGATGGGCGAGCAGCTCAACAAGCTGATCGGCATGAATACCGCCGGGGCCAGAGCGGCGGCCACCAAGGCCGGTGAAAACTATGACAGCGCCATCACCGGGATCATCATCGTCGCCGTGATTGCGGGACTGGCCACCGTGTTGCTCGCCTGGTTGCTGACCCGCAGCATCGTCACGCCGCTCAACCGCGCCGTGCTCGCTGCGCAAACCATTGCCGACGGTGACCTCAGCAAAGCCATCGAAGTTGACGGCAAGGATGAACCGGCGCGCCTGCTCGAAGCCTTGGCCGCGATGCAGACCAACCTGCGCAAAACCATCGAGCAGATCGCCGGTTCCGCCACGCAACTGGGCGCCGCTGCCGAAGAACTCAGCGCCGTCACTGAAGAAGCGTCGCGCGGGCTGCAGCAACAGAACAACGAAATCGAGCAGGCCGCCACGGCCGTCAACGAGATGACCGCTGCGGTGGAAGAGGTGGCGCGCAACGCCGTGTCGACTTCCGAAGCGTCAAACCAGTCGACCCACGCCGCCCGCGAAGGTCGCGATCAGGTGGTTAAAACCGTCGACGCGATCCAGACCATGACTCACGACGTGCAGAACACCGCGCAGATGATCGAAGGCCTCGCCGCGCAAGGTCGTGACATCGGCAAGGTGCTGGACGTGATTCGCGCGATCGCCGAGCAGACCAACCTTTTGGCGCTCAACGCTGCGATTGAAGCGGCGCGTGCCGGCGAGGCTGGCCGTGGTTTTGCCGTGGTGGCTGACGAAGTGCGCGCCTTGGCCCATCGCACCGCGCAGTCGACTCAGGAAATCGAAAAAATGGTGGCCGGCATCCAGAACGGTACCGGAGAAGCGGTTTCGTCGATGCAGCAAAGCAATCAGCGCACCCAGTCCACGTTGGAAATGGCGCGCGCGGCGGGCGTGGCACTGGAGCAGATCACGCAATCGATTCACCAGATCAACGAACGCAACCTGGTTATCGCCAGCGCGTCGGAAGAGCAGGCGCAAGTCTCCCGCGAAGTCGATCGCAACCTGGTCAACATCCGCGACCTCGCCACGCAATCGGCCGCCGGCGCCAACCAGACCAGCGCCGCGACCCACGAACTGTCGCGACTGGCAGTGGATTTGAACGCCATGGTGGCGCGTTTCGTGATTTGAGATACGGTGAAGGCTGGAAACCGCGCTAACAGGAGACGTACATGCGCTATTCAGCCTTGACCCAACGAATCGCCGGGGAGGGTGCCGCTGCCTGGCAGATTCACGACCGAGCGCTGGAACTGCGCGCCGAGGGCGTTGATGTTTTGTTGTTGAGCGTCGGCGATCCGGATTTCGATACGCCGTTGCCGATCGTCCATGGTGCGATTGACAGCCTGTTGGCCGGCGATACCCATTACGCCGACGTGCGTGGTCGCTTCGAGCTGCGCAGGCTGATTGCCGAGCGTCATCGCCAGCGCAGTGGTCAGCGTGTTGATCCTGATCAGGTGATTGTCCTGCCCGGCGCGCAATGCGCGGTGTACTCGGTGGCGCAATGTCTGCTTGATCCGGGTGATGAGGTGATCGTCGCCGAGCCGATGTACGTTACTTACGAAGGTGTGTTTGGCGCCTGCGGTGCCAAGGTGATTGCGGTGCCGGTGCGCCCGGAGAACGGTTTTCGTGTCGACCCAGCGGATGTTGCGGCGCGTATCACCCCGAGAACCCGCGCCATGTTGCTCAACAGCCCGAACAATCCCAGCGGCGCGAGTTTGTCTTTGCTGATCTGGCAGGAACTGGCGGCGCTGTGCATTCGCCATGACCTGTGGTTGATCAGCGATGAGGTGTACAGCGAGCTTTTATATGAAGGCGAGCACATCAGCCCGGCGAGCCTGCCGGGCATGGCCGAGCGCACCGCAACGATCAACAGTCTGTCGAAATCCCATGCGATGACCGGTTGGCGCATCGGCTGGATGATCGGCCCGAAACCCTTGGCCGAGCATCTGGTGAATCTGTCGCTGAGCATGCTCTTCGGTCTGCCGGATTTCGTACAGAAGGCCGCACAAGTGGCGCTGCAAAGTGATCTGCCGGAAGTCGCGCAGATGCGCGAGGAGTATCGCTTGCGCCGCGATCTGGTTTGCGAACGTTTGTACGGTTGCCCTGGGTTGCAGCCGATTTGCCCGGATGGCGGCATGTTTGTGATGGTCGATGTGCGCCAGACTGGGCTTGGCGCTCAGGCGTTTGCCGAGCGCTTGCTGGAAGGTTATGGCGTCTCTGTGCTGGCCGGCGAAGCGTTCGGGCCGAGCGCGGCGGGGCATATTCGCATCGGGCTGGTGGTGGATCGGGTCAAACTGGCGGATGCCTGCGCGCGGATTGCGTTGTGTGCGGTGCAGCTGCTGCAGGCGCGGAGTGCCTGATGGATTTGTGTTGCCTGAACCGGCGCCTTGCTGATCGTTCCCACGCTCCGCGCGGGAACGCCTCTAGGGACGCTCCGCGTTCCAGCTTTCGGAAGGGACGCGGAGCGTCCCGGGCTGCATTCCCACGCTGAGCGTGGGAACGATCAGTACGCAGAGCGTGGGAACGATCAGTTTAGAGGATTCACCAGATTCGCCGGCCGCTGCCCATTCAACGCCGCCAGCAGATTCTCCACCGCACACCGCGCCATTGCCTCACGCGTTTCATGGGTCGCCGAGCCCATGTGCGGCGTGGCCACAACATTGCTCAACTGCAACAATGGCGAATCATGATTCAACGGCTCGCGCTCGAACACATCCAGCCCCGCCGCGCGAATGCGCTGGTTGCGCAACGCCTCGATCATTGCCGCCTCATCGACCACCTTACCGCGCGAGATATTGATGAAAATGCTCTCCGGCCGCATCAGCGCAAATTGCTCGGCGCCGATCAAACGTTCGGTCTGCGCCGTCAGAGGCAAAGTCAGGCAAATGAAATCGGCCTGTTGGAGCAACTCTTCGAGGCTGCGATATTGCGCAGCGAACCGCTCCTCGACCGCCGGTTTGCGCGACTGGCTGTGGTAGATCAGCGGCATGCCGAAACCGAAATGCCCACGCTGGGCCAACGCTTCGCCGATGCGGCCCATGCCGATGATGCCCAGCGTCTTGCCATGCACATCGGTGCCGAAATGCGCCGGGCCGATGTTGCGGCTCCACTGTCCGCCACGGACCATGTTCGCCAGTTCGACCACACGCCGCGCTGCAGCGAGGATCAGGGCGAAACCCGTGTCGGCGGTGGTTTCGGTGAGCACGTCGGGAGTGTTGGTCAGCAGAATCTTGCGCCGATTCAGATACTCGATGTCGTAGTTGTCGACACCCACCGAGACGCTGGCAATTGCCTCCAGCTGCGGCGCCAGGTCCAGCAACGCCGCATCCAGTTTGAGGCTGGCGCCGAGCAAACCGTGGGCGCGGGGCAGGGCATCGCGCAACTGCATGAGGCCATCGGCGTCGAGGCTTTCGATCAGCGTTACGTCAAACTGCTCTTGCAGGCGCGCCATCAGCGCGGGCGAAAGTTTCTTGTACAGCACGACCTGTTTTTTCATGGCAAAAGTCCTTTCAGGAATGCGCCGGCACACGCGGTGTGGCGGCGGCTTTGGCGACGACGCGATCACTGGCGCCGGGCTTGAGGAAAATCGTCAGCACCACCGACAACAGCAACGCGCCGCTCATCAATAAATAGGACGCGCCGGGCGAGCCGGTGGAGCTGTTCAGGTAGCCGACCAGATACGAACCGCCGAACGAGCCGAGCGCGCCCATGCTGTTGATCAGCGCCATGGCGCCACCGGCAACGTTGGCCGGCAGGATCTCCGGGACGATGGCGAAGAACGGCCCGTATGGCGCGTACATGCAGGCGCCGGCAATGACCAGCAGGGTGTACGACCACCAGAAGTGTTCGGCGCCCAAGGCATAAGAGCCGTAGAACGCGATGGAGGCGATCAGCAGCGGCGGCCAGACGAAGCGTTTGCGCTTCTGCAATTTGTCCGAACCCCACGACACCGCGAGCATGCCCAGCACTGCCGCCAGATATGGCAGCGCCGAGAGCCAGCCGGCCTCGATCATGTCCATTTGCGCGCCGGCCTTGAGGATCGACGGCAGCCACAACACAAAGCCGTAAACGCCGATGCTCCAGCAGAAAAACTGCAGCGCGAGAATGATCACCTTCGGCGAACGGAAAGCCTCGGCGTAGTTCTTCACAGCCTTGATGCCGACCTGCTCTGCGGCGAGGGCGCTTTCCAGATCCTGCTTTTCCTGGTCGTTGAGCCACTTGGCCTGGACCGGACGATCATCGGCCAGACGCCACCAGATAAACGCCCACAACACTGCCGGCAGACCTTCGATGATGAACATCCAGCGCCAGCTGAAATGCTGCACCAGATAACCCGAGACCACCGACATCCACAGCATGGTCACCGGGTTGCCGAGGATCAGAAAGGTGTTGGCCCGTGAGCGTTCGGCACGGGTGAACCAATGGCAGAGATACACCAGCATCGCCGGCATCACCGCCGCTTCGACCACGCCGAGCATGAAGCGAATGACGATCAGCCAATAGGCGTTGGACACCACGCCGGTCAGCGTGGCGAGCCCGCCCCAAAGAATCAGGCTGACGAAGATCAGCTTTTTCACGCTGTGCTTTTGCGCGTAGATCGCGCCAGGTACCTGGAAGAAAAAGTACCCAAGAAAGAACAGCGCACCGAGCAGCGAGGACAAGCCCGGTGTGATCATCAGGTCTTCGGCCATGCCCGACGCGGCGGCGAAACCGTAGTTGGCGCGATCGAGATAGGCCAGGCTGTAAGTGATGAACACGATCGGCATGATGTACCACCAGCGGCGGGTGGCGAGGGTAGCGGTTTTCATCGGTGTGACTCCTGATGTTGTTTTTGTCGCAGCAGGTTCATTGATTTGCGGTGATCAGGCGGGCCTCTTCGCGAGCAGGCTTGAAATGCATTCCCCTGTGGGAGCGAGCCTGCTCGCGAATTCAGCGGTCAACTCCAAGCGGGAAGGCAACCCCTCCATATCCCCACGGCTCTGCACCGCGCGACTGCCAATCCAGTTCGCTCGCTGCACGGCCTCGGCAAAACTCTGATGCTCGAGCAGGGCGCTGATCATCCCCACCGCAAAGCCATCTCCGGCACCCACGGTATCGACCACGTTGCTCACCGGCACGCCGGCAACGAAACCCTGATCCAGCTGCGTGCGGTAATAAGCGCCCTCAGGCCCGAGCTTGATCGCCACCGCCTCCGCACCTTGGTCCAGATAGAACGCAGCAATGTCGGCCGGGTCGTCGAAACCGCTGAGCAAGCGGCCCTCGCTTAACCCCGGCAACACCCAGTGGGCGAGAGCGGCGAGGCGGTTGATCTCGCGGATCATCTTGCTTTCGCTGGCCCACAGGCTCGGGCGCAGATTCGGGTCGAATGAAACGCTGCGTCCGGCGGCGCGCATGCGGTTCATCAGTTCGACGGACATTTCCCGCGCCGAGGCAGAGAGCGCCGGTGGGATACCGGTGGCGTGCAAATGGCGGGCGCTGAGCAGGTTGTCGTTGATGGAGTGCGGCGACAGATGACTGGCCGCCGAACCACGGCGGAAATACTCCACCTGCGGGTCGCTGCCATCGTCGTTGCGCGATTTGAACTGGAATCCGGTCGGATGGTTTTTATCGACTTCGACGTGGCTGCAATCCAGACCTTCCTTGATCAGCGTCTCGACCACAAAGCGACCAAGTGAATCGTTACCGACCCGGCTTAGCCATGCGACGTTGAAGCCGAGGCGGGACAACCCGATCGCGACGTTGCTGTCGGCTCCGGCAATCCGTTTGTGAAATCGCTCGACCTTCGCCAGATCGCCGGTCTGCTCGGCGACCAGCATCGCCATGGTTTCACCGAAAGAAAGAATATCGATCTCAGACATGAGCTGGCTCCAGGCGCGATTGACCGAGGCGGGCGAGGGCGGCGACGTGTTCGCGGGTCAGTTGCACCAGGTCATCGCCTTGCAGCGGGTATTCGGCGGCGCGCATGACGCCTTGGTCCATGTGCCGCAGCAGTTGTTCCCACAGATGCAGATCGCTGATGGCCGGCGGTACGGCGATCAGTTTGCCGTCGGCGCGGCGCGCAACGGCTTTGCAATGCACATAACCGACGTGACGGCCGAGCGCGCGTGCGGCGCTGGCGGCGGACTGATCCTGCCAGTGCCAGTTACCGATGTCGAAAGTCATCTTGATCGGCAGGTTGTGCTGCTCGACGGCGGCGAAGAAACGCTGGAACGGCTCGATGCGCCCGCCGTGCAAGGTCTGGTCGTTCTCCACCAGCAGTTGCACCGGGCTTTGCTTGAGTCGCTCGGCCAGTGCCTGCAAATCAGAGTTGTCAGTGAAATAGCCAAGCGAAACTTTCAGCCATTTCGAACCGAACGCCTGGGCCTGTTGCAGCGCGGTAATCAATTCGGGATTCGGCTGCGCTTGCCCGGCCAGCCACAGTTCTGCGGGTGAGGAATAAATGCTTTGCAAGCCCTGCGCCTGGGTAGCCTGAGCGAGTTGCGCCGGGTCTTCCCGGGTCAGCAACTCTTCGCGCCACTCGATGCGATTGGCGCCGGCTGCCGCGAGGATCTCGATAAAAGAATCCTGCCCACGCTGGCGCACAAGCTCGGCACCGTAGCTGGACAGACTGATGGAAACGGCTGGTTTATTCATTGTTATTGACCTCTGAAACCGGTTTCATTTTTGTTCAAAAAAAATCAGGTGATTCCGTAGTGTTATTGCAGGCCCTTTCGCGAGCAGGCTCGCTCCCACGATGGAATGGGATCAACCTGTGGGAGCGAGCCTGCTCGCGAAAGCGTCAGATCAGACGCCGCCAATCCCTCGGGTCGAACCCCGTTCAATCAGCGCCGGCGCAAAATCCAGTACCCGCGCCATCTCATCATCTCCGCGCAAGCGCTTGAGCAGACACTCAAACGCCCGCGCGCCAATCTCTTGCGTCGGCTGCGCCAGCGCGGTAATTCCGCTGCCCACCAGCGGATACCAGTCCAGATCATCCAGAGCAATCAATCCGACGTCTTTAAACAAACGCACACCCAGCATGCGCAACGCATGAGTCGCCGCCAGCGCCGCGACGCCATTGGCGCAAAACAGCGCTTTCGGGCCATCACCGGGTGTGTTTAAAAAGCTTTGAAGTCGCGCGTTCAGATCATCACCGGTTTCCAGCACCGCCCCAGTCAGGGTTGAGCGCTGAGCAATCTGCGCCTGAAAACTGCTGACCCGCTCGATTCGCGAGCTGGTGCCGTCATACGGTTCAGTCACCAGCAAAAGATCCCGATATCTGCGTTGCTCGAGATGCGCGAGCGCCATCTCTACTGCTTGCGAGTTGTTCAACCCGACCATGTCGCTGTCGAGCCCGTCGACCTTGCGATCCACCAGCACCAGCGGCATCTCGCGGCGCAGTTCGTGCAGTTCGTCCCGGTGATGGCCCAGCGTGTTCACGATCAGCCCTTCGATGTTGTACGAGCGCAACAGCGCCAGATGCTGGCGCTCCTGCTCGTCATCGCGGTCGGTGTTGCACACCACCAGGCTGTAGCCGTGCGCACGGCAGGCGGTTTCCACCCCGTGCATCACGGCAATCGAATAGGGGTTACGGATATCGGCGACAAGCATGCCGATCAGGCGCGTACGCCCGCGTTTCAGGCCACGGGCCATTTGGTTGGGGCGGTAGCCGAGTTCATCAATCGCCTGCTCGATGCGCCGGGCTATGGCATCGGAGAGCATGGCGCGGTCATCGCCGATGAAACGTGAGACGCTGGCCTTGGACACGCCGGCGCGCTCGGCGACATCGAGCATGGTCACGCGGCTGCGCTGTGCGGCGGAGAAGTCATTCAATGGGTTAGACCTTGTTTTTGAATATAGCGGTCTGACGGCACCAATACCGCTGAAACCGGTTTCAGAAGACACCATCTGACCTCAAGCCGTCAACCTCCAAATGCAGCAGAAGTCGTCACGGCAATATTTGGTTTCCGACAAACGGTCGGATTACCTGTCAGATCTGACAGTAGGAATCTTTCCAATACCAGCGCTTAATTTCTTTCAGGCCAAGATGACCCGCCAGTGAGAAATTCCATGCCTATCGAAACGCCAATAACTTCCAGCAATCCCTTGAATCCCGGTGTGCTTCTGAGCTTGCCTAGAGTGGAAGGCGTCGATCCGCTTGACCCCGCCGGAACATTGCCGCCGGACGCAAAACAGGTGGGCATCGTTTGTATTATTGACCGCTGGCCGAACTTTCCTGTTTCAGGCGGGCGTAAAGACCGTGTTGAGATTTTCATCGTCGGTAACCCTGATTACATCGCATATGCCGAATATGGGGCCGCGGATGATGCGCCGGAGTTTCGTATTCCAGTGGCTCCCGAGAAACTTCCGGATTTGGCTACGTTTGAGCTTTTTTACACAGTACGTTCGATCAACCCTACTACGTCGCCTTCACGACGCCTGACTTTTGCAATAGTTAAGCCGCCGCAACGTTTGAAAGAGGTTATTTTTCCCGATGCGGATGATTGGGGTTATATCGGCTGTTACAAGAACCATCCCGAAGATCCGGAAGCCTTGTTTATCTGGGAAGGGGTACGTATCGAAATTCCTTTCGATGACTTGTTTCAGCTTACGGATGTCCTCAGCCTCGATTGGCAGGCATGGGATTCTTTAAACGGGTCGGGAAACCCTTTGACACAGGTGTTTAACTTTACTGAGGTTGTGACAGATGTTGTAACCAAGGAGCCGGTCAAGATAGTAATCAAGCCATTCGATTCACATATAGCACCCATGGAGGAAAACGATTCGGCCATAGTGAATTACCAGCTATTGCGCAACGGTGTACCCATCTTTCGCTCGTTTACCGGGCTGGTGAAGGTAGACAGGAAAATTCCGGGCGAAAGCAAGTATTGCTCGGATTCAAGTTGGATGAAGTGATCAGGGCGCAACAGGGTAGCGATATTAAGACAGCAGTTGGCGACGTTCGCCATTGTCGAAGATGCATGGATCAAAAAACATTTTCTACGCAATGGAGAAGGCACATGACAAGCATTCAAACAGCGGAGTCGAGTACCCAAGCAGGCATTCTTGCCGCACCCACCCCCGAATTGCCAGACGGGCGCGGTACAAA
Organism: Pseudomonas sp. Sample_20; assembly: GCF_004307585.1. Classification (NCBI taxonomy): domain Bacteria; kingdom Pseudomonadati; phylum Pseudomonadota; class Gammaproteobacteria; order Pseudomonadales; family Pseudomonadaceae; genus Pseudomonas; species Pseudomonas sp. Sample_20. Next base: position 18,354 of record NZ_RCOA01000070.1, read on the forward strand.
CAAGGACATTATTCCGATAGCTGCGATACCTGTGGGCGGCCCGCTGACACTTATGGTCAAGACCAATGTGTGGTTGAACCCCCATAACGGTGATCAGATTGCTCTTGAGGTTACGCGAACTCAACCCCCGTCCAATCCGTTGCCGACAGACTTCACGCGGCTGCCCCGGGTAAGGCTCGGTGACGTGGGCACCCGCCCTGTAGATTTTCCGATCACAGTGCCCACTGAATATCTGGGTGAGAATGCGACCCCGGACGGACCGACGCCGATCTGGGTTCGTAGCGTGCTGTTTGAGCGGGGGCTCAACCCGCTGACCGGTGTTGTGATGCAGTTTTTCATCGACCGTACCGGTGCCTGGCAAGCGAAACCTGCACAAACAGGGACAAATCCAGGGCAGGTTCCAGGCGCCAGAACAGTTCCGCCAGCCACGTTTCCCAATGCCCCGGGCGATCTGGATGACACCTGGGCGAATCAGCCAGGTAACGAAGGGGGATTGCAGGTAGAAATTGATACAGGCTACGCCAACGCTCAGCCCGATGACACGTTAACCCTGTACGTGGGAGGCGTACGTACCAATCCTCCGCAGGTGCCCCCTTTTTTCAACGGAACGATGCCTATCGATGGCAAGCTGTCGATCCCGACCGCGGAGCTTCGCAAGGTAACGAGCGGCAGAGCGTTCATCTGGTTCATCATCACTGACGTTGCTGGCAACCCGAGCGCATGGGGTGTGTATTTCAAAAACGTACGTTTTTTGCCATTGCCTAAACTGGGGGTCATTACCGTCCCGGCAAACGAAGATGGTCTGATTGATCTAAACGATGCGCGTGCAGGTGTGAAGGTAAAAGTCAGCCGGTTGGCAGATACAATCGGCACCGACGGAGTGAGCCTGACGTACGGCGCTCAACCGGCCCAGGATCTCCAATTCAATGCACTCACGGAGCTGGAGTTTACTATTCCTTGGTCGAGTCTGAGCAAGGAGTACTTCGATAACCAGACGGGTACGAATTTTGAGTTGGACGTGGTCATCAAAGCTGACTTGATGCGTGGCGGTTTATCGATCGACAGTGGAACAATAACTGTAAAAACAGATTTCTCGACGTATCCGCCTTACACGGTTGACCCGACGACCCCCCCCCCTGAGGTAAATCCAGAATTCCGCAAATTGATCGTTCGCGGACAGGCACCTGTTACGGATAACGTGCTGGGCCCTCATGATGTCGATCAGACAGCCAAGGCTCACATCGATGTATCGCCTGTCACCGCCGGAACGACATTCCCTGAACCCGAAGCAGGCGATCTGGTCACTCTGAAGTATCTCGGTGATCAAGGCGAAATCATTGTTAATTCAATAGCAATGGATGTATCGAATATCAATACGGTCGTTCAGATAGATCTGCCATATAGCGTTGTCGGTCCGGGTGGTATTGGGCCTAAAGAGGCTTGGTGGACATATGAAAACCCCGCTCGAAACAATAGCCAGGATTCGGCAAAAGAGACAGTGAATGTCAATACAGTAGTTATTGTTCTTGATAAGCCAGAGTTCCAGCGTCCACCGACCGATGGCACCGAGTACCCAAACATTATCTGCGAGAGCTTGGCAGGGGAGGATCACGTTGCGACGTTCTTGATCAAGCCCAATGATCATTTCACCGATGGAATGGACATCACATTCAATTGGCAAGGTTGGCATGACGATGCTTATACAGTAGATGCGCCGGCTGATACCGTGTTTAGTGATACACGTGCGATCACTTTGCAGGAGCTAAAGGACGGGATGCTTTGGGAGGTGCCATATGTGCCTTTTATTCGTAATCTTCCTCGTCCTCCTGCTACCCCTCCTGATCGAAACGATTTTTATGCGGGCTATGTGAAAATCTGGTACTCGACGCCAACTGTAACGACGTCAGAAGTTCAGGAAATGGTCGTTTACTTGCTCAATGGTGACTTCCTGTACTGCGAGTCGGAACCGGGCTGGGATCCTGCGCCTGCTTCATAAATGGCATTCGCGATCATTGCATTGCCGGAAGAGCCAGCCTCTTCAGGCAATGCAATTTAATTGGAGAAGTAAGAAACATCTCGAAATGTCGCGAGTTGGCGATTAAGCCCACCTACTAAGAGGATTAGTCCTACAGAGAAAGTCCGGACTAGCAGGTATTCTCCGGCGTCGCCTACAAAGGTCGTCTGATGGAATATGTACGTCTGAACCGTCCTTCTTCCGTCCCGATTAACCTCAACGAGAAGTGTATATGACGTTTGAAAATAGCTTGGGACCGACAGTTTTGAAACTCACTGGCACGCTCTCTTGTGCAGCATTACTGATCGCGATATCCGAGACGGCCTTTTCCCGGAATCTCAATCCTGGTGAAGTCGAAACCGTATCCGTCGGTGCTACGCCAGAAGCCTGGTTTATCCCTGCCACTGCCACGCTTAACCTCAATGGTGGTGACGCGCTTAACATTGTGGTCGGCGGTGGAACGTTGAATGCGATTTCCGCCAACACTGCCCAGATTGAAGCCTCAAACGCCCTCGTAACTCTGGATGGGGCGAGGGTGACCGGTAGCAATTTCGACACTGCGCTGAGCTTGACCGACAGCTCGGCAGTGGTGTCCGGCAGTACGCTGTCCAGCGATGGCAGAGCAATGTCGCTTACGCGCGACCTGAACGTACCCGTTGGTTCAACAGCGACCGTCACTGGCAGTACGCTGACAGGAGGTTTCTCGGGCGCAGCGATAACATCCCTCAGTACCTTGAATCTGGTGGACAGCCGGGTTGAAGGGACCGACGCAGATAGTGTTGGCCTCGAACTTTACGGCGGCAACGTCAACATCAGTGCAGCCAGCGAGGTCATCGGAGAACTGGATGGGATCATCTTTGGCGAGGATACTGTCCTTAACCCGAGCGATGTCACCGCACAGAGTGTACTGAAGATTGATGGGTCAACCGTGCAGGGCCGCACCGGCGCAGCGATCAAAGTCGATTTTGCAACGCCAGACGATCAACCGGTATTGATCGAGATAGCTAACCGTTCGAATCTGATCGGCGGCAACGGTAATATCGTCGAGGTCATTGATGGCGCAGCAGCGCGCTTTCAAATCGACGACAGCCAGTTGACCGGCAATGTAGCGGTTGCTGACGGCGGGACCGCCGCGGTTATCTTGCAAAACAATGCCAGCCTCGACGGCAATTTGATCAACGTCGATTCTGTTTCGCTCGATACCCGAAGCATACTCACCGGTGACATTCAGGGCTCCGGGACTGGCGTCGTGATGCTGGACAACGACTCGATCCTGCACGGTTCGGTTACTGGCGTCAGCGCTATGTCCATCGGGCGTGGCGCTGAATGGAACCTGGTTGGCAACAATTCGTTATCGAATCTCGAAATGCAGGGCGGGAACGTGAGATTCGGCACGCCCGCCGAGTTCGTCCGCCTGGACGTTGCCAACTTGTCAGGCAACGGCCGGTTTTTTTTGGATGCTGACGTGTCCACCGGTGAAACGGACTTTCTCAATGTCACGGAATCAGCCAGTGGCCGGCACGAGCTGGTAGTCGGTGCAAGCGCCAGCGAACCTGTCACCGGTGCACCGGTTCAAGTGGCTAACATCGCTGGCGGGGATGCTGAGTTCGATCTGAGAAACGGTCAGGTTGATCGTGGTGCTTTGGCGTACAAACTGGTGCGAGAAGGCGAAGGTATTTTCCTGCGAACTGATGGGACAACGCCGAGCACAGGTACGCAAACGGCGTTGGCGATTGCCGGTACCGCTCCTACGGTTATCTACTCGGAAATGACCACTCTCAATACCCGCCTCGGCGACCGTCGCATGGCCGGCACTCAGCCCCGATCGCAATCGATTGCTGCATTGGACTCAGATAATCAGAACGCGACCACCGGCCTGTGGATACGGACTCATGCCAATCAGTACAACGTCAAGAATGCCTATGGCGATGGTTACAAACAAAATCAGACTGGCGTCTCGTTGGGGGTGGATACGCCACTACCGATGGGTGATGGCCAATGGTTGATTGGGGTTTTTGGTGGATACAGCACCACTCGCCTTGACCTGGCCCGCGGCAGCGCGGGCACGATCAATAGCACCTATGGCGGGATGTATCTGTCGTGGTACGACGAAATGACCGGGTACTACGTGGATACCGTTGGCAAAATCAACCGTTTCAGTAATGACGTCAAAGTCACATTGAGCGATGACACTCGAACAAAGGGTGACTTCGATAATCTCGGGATCAGTGGGACCGTCGAAGTGGGCAAGCATATAGTCTTGAATCGAGGCTATTTCATCGAGCCCTCTGCCCAGTTTGGTGTAGCGACGGTAAAAGGCAAAGATTATCAGCTGGACAATGGGCTGCAGGTAGACAGCAACGAGACCCGCTCATTGCTCGGCAAGGTCGGAATGACAGTTGGCCGCGAGGTGGTGCTGAACAATGGCGGCAAACTGCAACCCAGGCTGCACGCGGCGGTAAGTCATGAATTCGTTAACAACAACCGTGTCAGCGTCAATGACACTGGATTCAACAACGACTTGTCCAGCACCAACCTCGAGCTGACCGGTGGCCTCAACTGGGTTCCGGCCAATAACAAATGGCAGGTATATGGCGAGCTAGGAACCAGCAGGGGCAGCAAAGCTGACCAGGAGCTGGGAGGGAGTGTCGGGCTGAGCTTCAGTTTCTGATTGCATCAGCATAAAAAAAAGGAAGCCTCGCAGCTTCCTTTTTTCCGTAGTCAGTAAGTGCTTTTTCTTTTGCTCAGGTCGGCGTCAACGACAAATTCCCCAGCAATCGGGAACTCTTCGGTGCCATTCTCTCCACCATGGTCATATGTGCCGGACCAAGTGCCTCTCAGTGTTTTTTCAATGTCGTCATATTTCAATGTCAGGCTCCCGCTCACAGAGACATGCAGGTCGCCCGTCGCGGGATTGGAATAGTAGGTGCTTCTGACATCATCGCTATCTTTGGACAGGTCATAGCTCAACGATTGGGGTTTGAAAGGGAACACAAACTCAAGCGTACGCGTCACACCATCCTTGGTGTGTCCAGCTGTCAAAACGTAACGCAAGCCTTCCGGGTAGGGCTTAGGCCCGAAGGAAGGCACAGAGGTAGATCGAAACTCCATAAACTGAGGGACTTTGACAAACCTGTAGCGTGGATTGGCATCGCCGTTGATCGTGGCTGACAAAAAGGTCTGCGCTGTATCCGGCAAGATCGTCCTGTAGGCTCGGGCTGTATAGCTCATGAGTTATATCTCCATACGATATGGTTGGGGACATCCAAAGACTGACCCGTCCTACTTCTGGATGTTGTATGGAAGCCTGAATGCAGTGCGCCTGTAAACTGTCAGTGTTGACAGTTTACAGGCGCACTTTTTTGTGAGCTTTGAGCAGCAGGAACATGCCGTGTTTTTCAGCCGAACAACCCTGCTGCAATATTGATCGAGAACCCGAGGATCGCTGTATTGAACACGAAACCGATCAACGACTGCGCCAGCACAATCTTTCGAATATCCCGTGTCGCAACACCTACATCCGAAGTCTGCACAGCCACGCCGATGGTGAACGAGAAGTACAGAAAATCCCAATAATTGGGGGTGGTCAGTCCTTCAGCAAAATGCAGTGCCGGCTCCTTGCCGTTCCAGGTGTAAAACAACCTCGCGTAGTGCACGCAAAAGATCACCCCAATCAGCAGCCATGAGCCGATCACCGTCAGCGCTGTGAAGCCGTAGTGCATCAATTTGTGTGTGTTATCCAGATCTTTGCTGCCCGCCAGTTCAAATGTGATGGTGGCCAGGCTTGCCAGCGCGGCGATGCACACGACGAAAAGCACCAGTCCGGCGTTTTCATCCTCGATCTCGGCGATGCGACGCACATCCGGGGCCTTGGCGCGTATGGTCAGCCAGAACATCAGAACCAGGTAAGTCCAGACACCGACGTTCCAGCCAATGAGGATTTTGCTGACGATGGAATCGGCCGGGACCAGCAGACCCGTTGCGAGGCCGAACAGGACGGCGCCGGAAAGGCGAGGGTGCGTACGGGCGAGGAAGCGCATGGTGACTCACGTTGGTGAACTGTCAGCGCACCATAGCGCAGGCGATCCGGCTTTTGTAAGAGCTGCCGAAGGCTGCGATCTTTTGATCTTCTAAAAGCAAAGTCAAAAGATCGCAGCCTTCGGCAGCTCCTACAATTAGATCAGTGTCATTTGGTGAATCGTTGTACTAGCTTCATGACGACGACGAAGAACACGGGGACGAAGATGACTGCCAGCGTAGCGGTGATCATCCCGCCGATCACGCCAGTGCCGATCGCCTGCTGACTTGCCGAACTGGCACCAGTGGCGATGGCCAACGGCACCACACCGAGAATGAACGCCAGCGATGTCATCACGATCGGCCGCAGACGCAAACGCGCGGCCTGCAACGTCGCATCGATCAGATCGTGACCTTCGTCATACAAGCTCTTGGCGAACTCGATGATCAGGATCGCGTTCTTCGCCGACAGACCAATGATGGTGATCAGTCCAACCTTGAAGAACACATCATTGGGCATCCCGCGCAACGTCACCGCCAGCACCGCGCCGAGCACACCCAGCGGTACCACCAGCAACACCGAAGTCGGGATCGACCAGCTCTCGTACAGCGCCGCCAGGCACAGGAACACCACCAGCAGCGACAAGCCGAGCAGGATCGGCGCCTGATTGCCTGACAAACGTTCCTGCAACGAGAGACCAGTCCATTCCTGGCCCAGACCCTTCGGCCCCTGCGCGACCAGACGCTCGACTTCCGCCATGGCTTCGCCGGTGCTATGACCCGGTGACGGTTCGCCTGAAATCGCGATCGCTGGATAACCGTTGTACCGGGTCAACTGCGCAGGACCTTGAATCCAGTTCGCCTGGACGAATGCCGACAGCGGCACCATGTTCCCGGCGTTGTTGCGCACGTGCATTTTCAGCAAGTCGTCCACTTGGCTGCGCTGGTCGCCTTCGGCTTGCACGACGACGCGCTGCATGCGGCCCTGATTCGGGAAATCGTTGATGTAGCTGGAACCCACCGCAGTGGACAGCACGCTGCCGATTTCGGCAAACGATACACCCAGGGCATTGGCCTTCTTGCGGTCTACAACCAACTGCACTTGCGGCGCTTCGGCCAGAGCACTTTCGCGCACGTTCATAAGCACCGGACTTTTCTCGGCGGCGGCCAGAAGTTCGGTGCGCGCCTGCATCAGCGTCGCGTGACCGAGGCCTGCGCGATCCTGCAATCGGAACTCGAAACCGCTGGAAGTACCGAGGCCATCCACCGGCGGCGGCAGCACCGAGAACGCCATGGCATCCTTTATCTGGCTCAGGGCAACGTTGGCGCGGTCGGCGATGGAACTGGCGGAATCGTCTCCGCCACGTTCAGACCAATCCTTGAGCGTCGAAAACGCCAGCGCCGCATTCTGCCCGCTACCGGAGAAGCTGAAACCCAGGATCACTACGCTGTCACTGATTCCCGGCTCATCGGCGTTGTGCGCTTCGAGCTGTTCGGCCACTTGCACCGTGCGGTTCTTGGTCGCGCCGGGCGGCAGTTGAATATCGGTGATGGTATAGCCCTGATCCTCGGTCGGCAGAAACGAGGAGGGCAGGCGCGCGAAACAAAACCCGAGTCCAATCAGCAGGACGACGTAGATCATCAGGTAGCGACCAGTGCGCTTCAACGCATAGCCGACCCAACCCTGATAGCGATCGGTCAGTTGCTCGAAACGACGATTGAACCAGCCAAAGAATCCGGACTTCTCGTGATGCTCACCCTTGGCGACAGGCTTGAGCAATGTTGCGCACAACGCCGGCGTCAACGTCAGGGCGAGAAACGCCGAGAACAGAATCGACGTCGCCATGGACAGCGAGAACTGTTGGTAGATCACGCCGACCGAGCCCTGCATGAACGCCATCGGAATAAACACCGCGACCAGCACCAGAGTGATGCCGATAATCGCGCCGGTAATCTGCGCCATCGCTTTGCGGGTGGCTTCCTTGGGCGACAGGCCCTCGGTGGCCATGATCCGTTCGACGTTCTCCACCACGACGATGGCGTCATCCACCAGAATGCCGATGGCCAGCACCATGCCGAACATGGTCAGCACGTTGATCGAGAAGCCCAGCGCCAGCATGGTCGCGAAAGTGCCCATCAACGCCACCGGCACCACCAGTGTCGGAATCAGCGTGTAGCGCACGTTTTGCAGGAACAGGAACATCACCGCAAACACCAGCAGCATCGCTTCGCCAAGGGTGTAGATCACTTTGGTGATCGAGACTTTGACGAAGGGCGAGGTGTCGTACGGAATCTTGTACTCCACGCCGGCCGGGAAGTAGCGCGCCAGCTCATCCATCTTCGCCCGCACCAGCGTTGCGGTGTTCAGTGCGTTGGCGCCGGGAGACAGCTGCACGCCGACGGCAGTGGACGGTTTGCCGTTCAGGCGAGTGCCGAACTGATATTCCTGGCTGCCGATTTCGACGCGCGCGACATCACCGATGCGCACCGTGGAGCCGTCGCGGTTGGCCTTGAGCACGATGTCGGCGAACTCCTGCGGCGTCGACAATTGGCCTTTGACCAGAATTGTCGCGGTGATTTCCTGCGTCGAAGGTGACGGCAGATCACCGATGCTACCCGCCGAAACCTGGGCGTTCTGCGCGACGATGGCTTCGTTGACATCCGCCGGCGTCAGGTTGAAGGCGATGAGTTTCTGCGGATCGATCCAGATGCGCATGGCCCGTTCGGCGCCGTACAACTGCGCCTTGCCGACACCGTCCAGGCGCTTGATCTCGTTCATCACGTTGCGCGCCAGATAATCACTTAGCGCCACGTCATCGAGCTTGCCGTCGCTGGACGTCAAAGTGATGAGCAAGAGGAAACCGGAAGAGACTTTCTCCACCTGCAAACCTTGCTGATTGACCGCTTGCGGCAGGCGCGACTCGACGACCTTGAGGCGGTTTTGCACATCGACCTGCGCCAGCTCGGGGTTGGTGCCCGGTTGGAACGTGGCTTTGATCGTCGCGCTGCCGAGGCTACTCTGCGATTCGAAATAGAGCAGGTGATCGGCGCCGTTGAGTTCTTCCTCGATCAGGCTGACCACGCTCTCATCGACGGTCTGCGCCGAGGCGCCTGGGTAGACGGCATAGATTTCGATCTGCGGCGGTGCGACGTCGGGGTATTGCGCGACCGGCAACTGCGGAATGGCCAGCGCACCGGCCAACAGGATGAACAGGGCGACCACCCAGGCAAACACCGGGCGGTCGATAAAGAACTGCGGCATATAAGAGCGTCCTGCTTACTGACCAGTGGCCTGGGCAAGTGGAAGTGGGGTTTCGTCGATCTGTACCTTTTCCCCGGGACGGGCGTGTTGCAGGCCTTCGATGACAATGCGGTCGCCGGGCTTCAGGCCGCCGGTGACGATCCAGCGGTTGTTCTGCACCGCACCCAGTTGCACCGGTTGCTGCGCCACGCGCATCTGCTCATCGACGGTCAGCACCTGGGCAATGCCGGCACTGTCACGCTGCACCGCGCGTTGCGGCACGGTAATGCCGTTCTGAATGGTTGCCTGTTCAAGGCGTACGCGGATGAAGCTGCCCGGCAGGAGGTCGAGATCCGGATTGGGGAATTCACTGCGCAGGATGATTTGGCCAGTGCCCGGATCAACGGTGATGTCGCTGAACAGCAGCTTGCCAGGCAATGGATACAGGCTGCCGTCATCCTGAATCAGTGTGGCCTTGACCTGATCCTGACCGACTTCCTGCAACTGCCCGGAACGAAATGCTCGACGCAGTTCGTTGAGCTCGCGAGTCGACTGGGTCAGGTCGGCATGGATCGGGTTGAGTTGCTGAATCAACGCCAGTGGCGTGGTTTCGTTCTGTCCGACCAGCGCACCCTCGGTGACCAACGCGCGACCGATACGTCCGGAAATCGGCGCGGTGACGGTGGCATAGCCGAGGTTGAGTTTCGCCCGTTCAAGTGCTGCCTTGCTGGCGGCAACATCAGCTGCCGTTTGCCGGGCAGCGGCGCGGGCGTTGTCGTAGTCCTGACCGCTGATGGCCTTGTCTTCAATCAATTGGGCGTAGCGTTGTTCTTGCAGTTTCGCCTGAAAGGCGTTGGCCTCGGCCTTGCGCAACGCCGCTTCGGCACTGTCCAGATCGGCCTTGAACGGCGCCGGGTCAATGCGGAACAGCACATCGCCTTTTTTCACGTCACTGCCTTCGCGGTAGGTGCGCTGCAACACCACGCCGGCTACTCGTGCGCGCACTTCGGCAATCCGTGGCGCGGCGATGCGGCCGCTCAGTTCGCTGCTGATCGACAATGGCTGGGTTTTGATCGTCTCGACGCGCACCGTGGCCGGCGGCGTCTGCTCTTCGGCGTTCGAGGATGAATCACAAGCGCTCAGCGTCAGCGCCAATGCGATCAGGCCGAGCCCGGCCAGCAGTTTTCCAGACATGTAAAACCCCCAATATTGAAGGCCGCATCCTACGGCCAGACGGGGAGGTTAGCGGTGAAGCTTTGTAGCTGCTGTGTGAAATTGTGTAAGGGTTTTGCTCCGTGGCGGGTGAGGGCGTATATCCTGCAGACCTTGAATTCTTTTGTGACGGTTGAACCGCTTTCGCGAGCAAGCTCGCTCCCACATGAGTTTTGTGAACAATGCAAAACCACTGTGGGAGCGAGCTTGCTCGCGAAAGCGGTCTGACATATACCTCAGCAATATCTGGAACACCCCATGCCCAACATCCTCCTGGTCGAAGACGACACCGCCCTCGCCGAACTGATTTCCAGCTACTTGGAGCGCAACGGTTACTCCGTCAGCGTCATCGGCCGTGGCGACCATGTGCGCGAACGGGCGCGGATCAGCCCGCCGGATCTGGTGATCCTCGACCTCATGCTCCCGGGTCTCGACGGCTTGCAGGTGTGCCGCTTGCTGCGCGCCGATTCAGCGACACTGCCGATCCTCATGCTCACGGCCCGCGATGACAGCCATGATCAGGTGCTGGGCCTGGAAATGGGCGCTGACGATTACGTCACCAAACCCTGCGAGCCACGGGTGCTGCTGGCTCGGGTGCGTACCTTGTTGCGGCGCAGCAGCCTCGGCGAGCCTTTGGCGGTTAATGACCGGATCGTCATGGGCAATCTGTGCATTGACCTGTCCGAGCGCACCGTGACCTGGCGTGATCAAGCGGTTGAGCTGTCCAGCGGCGAATACAATTTGCTGGTGGTGCTGGCCCGGCACGCCGGCGAAGTGCTGAGTCGCGATCAGATTCTGCAGCGGCTGCGCGGCATCGAGTTCAATGGCACTGACCGCTCGGTGGACGTGGCGATTTCCAAGCTGCGGCGCAAGTTCGATGATCACGCCGGCGAGGCGCGCAAGATCAAGACTGTGTGGGGCAAGGGCTATCTGTTCAGCCGCTCCGAGTGGGAATGCTGAGCTGATGTTTCGCATCCTGTTTCGCCTGTATCTGGTGACCATCGTCTCCTATAGCGCGGCGATCTATCTGGTGCCGGATCTGGTAGTCATGGCTTTCCGGGATCGCTTCGTCACCTACAACCTGGACTTTTCCCGAGGTCTGCAATCGCTGATCACCAAGCAGTTTCATGCTGCGCCGCAAGAGCAGTGGCCGGAGATCGCAGCGGCGATGGACAAGGAATTCCAGCCGCTGCACATCGTCCTGACGCCAATCGACGACCCGGTGTTCACTCCCATCGAGCAGGAGCGTCTGCACCGGGGTGAAAACGTTGTGCGCATCGGCGACTGGGGCTGGCGAACATTGGCGGTAACTCCGCTGAATGCGGACATGGCCGTGCGCATGGTCGTGCCGCCCGATCCGGTCGACGTCGATCTGTTGTACTGGAGCATCAACGTGCTGATCGGTGCCATGTTGCTCGGCTGCCTGCTGCTCTGGTTGCGCCCGCACTGGCGCGATCTTGAACGTTTGAAGGGCACTGCCGAACGCTTCGGCAAGGGGCATTTGAGCGAACGAACCAGAATCGCCCCGAGTTCGAACATCGGCAGTCTCGCCAACGTGTTCGACACCATGGCCGGCGATATCGAAAACCTGCTCAACCAGCAACGTGATCTGCTTAACGCCGTTTCCCATGAACTGCGTACGCCGTTGACGCGTCTGGATTTCGGCCTGGCGCTGGCGTTGTCAGAAGACTTGCCAGCCGCCAGCCGCGAGCGCTTGCAGAGTTTGGTCGCGCACATTCGTGAGCTGGATGAATTGGTGCTGGAGTTGCTCTCCTACAGCCGTTTGCAAAACCCGGCGCAATCGCCCGAGCGCATCGAGGTGTCGCTCGACGAGTTCATCGACAGCATTCTCGGCAGCGTCGATGAGGAGCTGGAATCGCCGGAAATCGTGATTGACGTTCTGCTGCACGGCCAGCTCGAACGCTTCGCGCTGGATCCGCGCCTGACCGCTCGGGCCATCCAGAACCTGTTGCGCAATGCCATGCGCTATTGCGAAAAACGCATTCAGATTGGCGTGCAGGTCATTGCCGGCGGGTGTGAGATATGGGTCGATGATGATGGCATCGGCATTCCCGACGACGAGCGCGAGCGGATCTTTGAACCATTCTATCGGCTCGACCGCAGCCGTGATCGCGCGACCGGCGGATTCGGCCTCGGTTTGGCGATCAGCCGCCGCGCGCTGGAAGCGCAGGGCGGCACGCTGACCGTTGAGAGTTCGCCGCTGGGTGGCGCGCGATTCAGGCTGTGGTTGCCGGCCACGGCCTGAACCGTATGAAGGAAATCAGGGCTGTGTTGTGCCGCTGGTCTGCAACACGCATTGCTGGGTTTTACTGTCCCACACTTGGCCTTTCGGACATTCGGGCTTTTTCACGGCGTCGCTTTCATCGACAGCGAATACAGCAGGGCTGGACAGGGCGGCGACCAGCAGCGGGACGGCGAATAGCGCTTGGCGGATATTCATGGTCAATCTCCACTTTCATCGGCTTGGAGCGGAAGTTGTTGTGCTCTTTTGCAGTGACTGTTCAGTCATTAGGAAGATTCAAAGTTCTGCAGCGGGCCATTGACTTGTCATCCGCCGGCAGGCTAATTTCCAGCCCATGACTTTCACCGTATCGCGCTGCCAGCCAAGCATTATTACCGCCATTCCTCATTTGGCGGGCTAGCTTACGACTGCAGCACCCAACCCGCCCTAGAGGCGGGTTTTTACTTTCTGTCTCCGGGGTTCTGAAAAATGTCAGGAGACGACCATGCCGCACAGCCCCGACCAGCAAGCTTTGCTTGAGCATTACGTGAAAAAGATCCTGGCCGCACCGGTGTACGACATTGCGGTGCGCACGCCGTTGCAGCTTGCGCCAGCGTTGTCGGAAACATTGGGCAATCGGGTCCTGCTCAAGCGCGAAGATCTGCAACCGACGTTCTCTTTCAAGATCCGTGGTGCTTACAACAAACTCGTGCAACTGAGCGATGAGCAGCGAGCGCGGGGAGTGATCACTGCATCGGCGGGTAATCACGCGCAGGGTGTAGCGCTGGCGGCACGGGAATTGGGCATCGGCGCGACGATCGTCATGCCGTCTACCACCCCTGAGCTCAAGGTGCTCGGCGTGCGCAGTCGCGGTGCCGACGCATTGCTGCATGGCGAGAGTTTCCCCTTTGCTCTGGCCCATGCGTTGCACTTGGCCGAACAGACCGGATGCACGTTTGTTTCACCGTTCGATGATCCTGACGTGATCGCCGGACAAGGCACCGTGGCAATGGAAATCCTGCGCCAGCATCAAGGCGCCCTGGACGCCATCTTCATCCCGGTCGGGGGCGGAGGTTTGATCGCCGGTATCGCGGCCTACGTCAAATACCTGCGCCCGGAAGTGCGGATCATCGGCGTCGAATCTGAACATTCGGCGTGCCTGCAAGCGGCTTTAAGTGCGGACGAGCGGGTGGTTCTACCGAGCGTCGGCACCTTCGCCGATGGCGTCGCGGTGGCGCAGATCGGCGCGTATGGCTTTGAGGTTTGCCGCTTCTGCGTAGATGAAGTAATCACGGTCAGCAATGACGAGCTGTGCGCCGCGATCAAGAATATCTACGACGATACCCGTTCGATCACTGAACCGTCGGGGGCGCTGGCCGTGGCGGGGATCAAGCAGTACGTGGCGCGCAATGGGGTTCGCGATCAGACATTCGTCGCCATCGACTCCGGGGCCAACATCAACTTCTACAGCCTGCGCCATGTCGCCGAACGCGCCGCTGCTTGCGGCGTGCCGGCGTAACAAGCGCTCGGGTTATTCCTGCAGGGCGGTGCCGACTTTTTCCGACGCCGACCAGATGCGATAGCGCACTTCGACGTCCGATGGCGCGTACACCACGACTGGCAACTTGCTGTTGTAGCGCAACATGAAGCCGTCACCGACGACCGGAACGAAAGCGCGCTTTTTCTGGCTGCCGGGCGGGCAGGCCATCATCGTGCTCATCGGGCCGATGACCTTTTCCAGGCGATAGAACGGATAGCCCCAGCCTTGCAGGTTCTTTTCATCGAGAACACCGCCCAGACGTTGACGGTTGCAATCCACTTCTAGAGTTTTGCCAGCGAGAATTTCAACCTGGAAATTTTCCTCCTGCTCTTGTTTGGGCAGATGGATGACCTGACGGGTAAACCCGGCTTCGGCTTTGGGATACGGCGCGATGTCTTCGAGCTTGGCGGCGTGGGCGAGGGTGGAGAGGTTGGCGATCAACAGACCGGTGATCGCGCAAACACTTAAGGAATTCATGGAAGCCTCCGTGCGGGTTGAATTGCAATGGGAGACATTCTTGCCGTCATAGTCTTCGAAAGCAAATTTGCCCGGAGATTGCAGATTGCAGGGGACGGGTGGTCGATTCATGCAATTTGCAAATAGCGGGATACTGGCCACATTTCCAAGTGCTTGATTTTTAAGGGAGCAAAACGAACCGATCAAAGGCACGTTTTATGCGTTCTTTGAGTGAGGCGCACAGGATTTGGGCGCCTACACTCCAATGGGCATTTCGCAGTACCACCACTTGCCGCACCAGGGAAACAGCGGGGGCACACCCGTGAAGGCGCAGCAGAGGGTCAGCGTGAATACTTGATTGGCAATCGCACAGAAAGGAGAGGGTTCGCCATGTTTTTATCTGCCTTGGAATTACGCAACATCATTGAAAGCAGCTTCCTGCCGAAACGCTGCCAGTGCACGCTGACACCAGACTTGTCGATGTCCGTCAAAGTATTTGGCGACCATCGAACCGATCAGGCCGATCTCTATGTCAGTGGAATCGACGCCAGCCGCCTGAACAGCTGCCGTGAAATTAACAACCTGGTCGCTGGCCTGCGTTCCGACCTCGCGCAACAGACCACAACACATCAAACCAGCGCTCGTTCTCGAGCCGTTTAACCCACCGTCTTACCCAGTTCGACCGTCACGCGCCGGGCCTGCACGAAACCTAGGCCCAGCGCGAACTCGACCAGCACCGCGAGCAAAATCCCGGGGCCGGCATGGCCATTGAGCCACTCGCCAAAACCCAACGCCGCCAAACCAAAACAGCCGACGATAAAACCATTGCTCAGCGCACTGCGTGCCACTGACGGCGGAGCATTGCGCAGCAAATAAAACATCACCCCCAACGCCGCAAACAGCACCGCGCTGCGCCTTGCGACTACGCCGGTGCCTTCCGAATAGCCAATACTCCAGATCGCCAGCAACACCTCCGGAAAAAATCCCCAGACCAGCGCCAGCAGAAAACAAAGGATTGAAGTGAAGCTCGACAACGTGCGGAACGACAACTGCATGGCCAATCCTTGCGGCAGTAGGGAAGGCCCCGAGCATACCCGCCGGAGCCACTCCACGCCTATGGCGAACCGGAAAATCAGAAGCGTCTGCCAGTTCTGCCGACGGCATGCGTTAGATAATTTCCTGTAACTGATTTGTGCGGGCTTGCCGGTGTTGTCGATGTATTTCATGTCGGCGGTGGTGACTTTGCATTTCAGGGTCGGCGGCTCGGTTAGCGAAAGCACCTTCGCCACGTGTAGTGGCATGCCGTATTGGTAGGGCAAGGCGTCGGAAGTGGCGGATGTATCAGTGGCTGGGGCCAGCCCGGCGGAAGCGGCGCAGGCGAGGGTAGAGGTGAGTAGGAATGGACGAATGTTCATGAAAGGACTCCAGCGTAACGGATAGGCGCCCGGCATGAAGCCGGATGAGCCTGCCGCAGTCGGTTTCAGCGCGATGCCTGAGCGGAACAGTACTGTAGAGTCTTTGATTTGAGGATTAAGGGGGGGTAATTGGACTAATTAGGCTGAATAGATCGGGGATCAAGCGGTAAGCACATTTAACCAAAGATATTTGCATTGAAGCGATTGCCGATCAGCCATAACCAGGAGCGATGATCCTGGTCATGGCTCTCAAGTAGTACGCGTCCTAACTCATTATTGATTAAAGTGAATTAACGACTCAGTTTTTCAGGAAAAAAAGACAGCGGAGGATGTGTAGCGGCCCATTTCTTTGTTTGCTCGCGCGCTTCGGAAATTTGTGCGGGTGTCAACTTGGCTGCAATGAGAGGGAGTTTGTATTCAACATTTTCTTGCATTCCACCCCCGCCATTCAGAATACTTAAGGATGAAACTAGTGAATAGCCTTTAACGGGGTCATATGGAAATCCATATGTGTCGGGCTCATGAGCAAGATATGAGCCATATCCATACACTGATTCCGCATAACCTGCTATTGCTGCTTGCTCATTCCAGTGGCGAAATCCCTCTATATCGCCGCGCTCATACAATATCGCAGCGTATTCTATCATTGACTTTGGGTAGCCGCCTTCAGCAGATAGCTTAAACCACTTTTCAACTGCTTCGCTTCGTTTCCAAGGCATGAGAAAACCATCACCTTGTTTGAGGGATACCGCCATCCAGTATTGCGCAAATGCATTTCCCGCAGAGGCGGATTTTTCCAACCACGCATCATCTAGCGTGATTTCATACATTATGCACATTGCCTCCGCATCACCAGCCTCGGCTTTTTCTTGAGCTATTTTTTTTGCCTGATTTAACCATTCTATTGGTTGCTTGTGAGAAGGAGGGCAGTCGTTGGATATTTTACATATATCATGCTCAATGCGGCCCAATTGGATCATGGCATAAAGATCGTTCTGGCCTGCTGACGCTTCATACCATTTCTTGGCCTCCTCGTTCACGTAATGATTTTTCTTACGAAGAACTTCTCCTAAATAATATTGAGCTTCGTGGTCTCCCGCTTCTGCCGCTGTTGTTAAAAACGGGATTGCAGAAGTCGCTTTGTATTGATTGTATAGCTCAATGCCCTTGATTTTTGCCCGAGATTGTTCGTTCGTAAGCGCGAATGACTGGGTCGACGCTAGCGTTAATAAAATAAGCGTAGTGGGGATCACCTTCATCAGTGTAAGTGCTGAGTTGTTTTTCGATTGCAGTTGTTTCGCTGGTATATCGGTCTTTGCAAAACTTTTGAAAACGATACGGCAGAGCGCGAACGACAAGGCTGTCGATTGTTCTAATTCGGGAAGATTAGCCTCGTACCGGTTATTTCTTGCATTCTGCTTCATTACTAATTAAAAACCTAATTTCCTTGGAAAGAAAGAAAGGGGCGGGTGGGTGGCCTTCCACTCAATTGCATATTTTTCCGCTTCCTCAATCTGGTTCGATGTCATTTTTGCAGCAATTTTAGGAAGCTTCCCTTCCACATAGACTTGAACGTTTCCACCGCCATCCAATTCTTTAAGCAAAGAGACCAGTGCGTAGCCCTTGATCAAATCGACGGGGTAGCCAACTTTGTCGGGCGTGTGGGAAAGATATGCACCATAGGTTGCGACGGCATTTTGATAACCGGTTTTCGCCGCTTCTTCCCACCAATGCCGAACACCTGCCAGATCATTTCGCTGGGAAAGAATCGAAATATATTCGATCATTGCAGGAGGGTAACCTCCTTCCGAAGCAGCCTTTAGCAACTCCTCCTCGGCACTCTTTCTTTTCCAAGGTAGCAAAAATGTGCCTTCCCCCTCGGCGTAACGATTAGCGAGCAACCACTGTGACGGCGCATATCCAGCCGCTGCTGATTTCTGCAACCAATCCAACTCTGCAGTCGCGTTGTAAAGCACAGCCATCGCTTCGCCGTCGCCACCCAAAGCACGAGGCGTAGCAGTTTTTATCAATAAATCTAGCCAGTCACTTGGTTTTTTACTACTAGCAGGACATTGGTTGACAACCGAGCACAGGTCTTCCGATACGGTGGCGAGTTTAAACATCGCATAATAATCACCCTGTGATGCTGATGCCTCGTACCATTTTTGCGCTTCGACAGTCATTCCTTGTTTTTTTTGACGAAGCTCGTCAGCTAAATAGAATTGTGCTTCCGCATCGCCCGCTTCGGCTGCTATGCGAAGTTCCAGTTCTGCTGGTTTGTATTGATTGAAAAGCATTATCCCACGAGTTTTTGCGGCCTGCTGAGTTGGTGTAAGCTCGGCAAGTACATTGTTTGATAAGAGGGTTGCAATTGTGGTTGCTATATATATAAGTGTGCGCAACATTTTTTTATCCCTTGATGTATTTAGCTGGAGGGACATATTTTGCTTTTCCGCCAGGAACAAAAGTTTGTCCGTAGTATCGGGTTCTGTGACAAAAGCCATCTAGGTTCGCGCCTAAGAGGTTCACGTGCGCTTTATACCCGGCACGCATTTCGTCGTTCGCATCGTCGTGCAGTCGCAGAATTGCTTCTGACATGAAATTGTCCATATGCAGTCGATTCTCGCAATATAGCTGTTCTGCTTCGTCTGCGGCTTTGGTTCCGAACCGATTCATGCTCATGCATGCTTCTTCAAATTGTGCTTGGGCAAGGGTTATTGTTCCTTGCTTTTCCGCTTGGCGGACAATCAATCCTAGTATGCGCTCAACAGCCTGCTGCTGAAGCAGTTGACACTGGTCCCACCTTTACATACTGCGTGACGCCCACAATCGGGTGATCATCCGTGCGTATTTCACTGATGGGTTCCAGATTGGGAATCCGTTGTTCTTCAACCTTGGACTCACTCAATAAATTGGCTTCAACGGTGTCGTGGCGTTCGTTGCCGACGCGGATTTTCTGGTTGTGTTCGATGTTTTCCTCCCCGTCGCGCTGGGCGTGGATCGCATAACTAAGCCGCCAGGCCGTTTACCGCGAGAGCTATTTATTTCCGTCGCGAATTCTGTTTTTTTGGCATTCGTCCTCCGCAATATCCGTCAATAGAATGGAATCCAAATCAAAAGATTCATTCTCAGACCTTGAGTCTCATGCTTTTAGGTCGATGCACCTGAAGAGTCTGCGGGCGTTTTTCGCATCATCTGTTCCATAAAGTCGGGGGCCATCCCTTTTGTTTTATTTAGGTCAGGAATGTCAAATTCTCTGACTAAAAAATACTTGGTCGAGCTTGGTGATTGTGACATTTGGCTTACCATGAATTTGTCATTTACATAGAATTCCAGCAGGTCCTCAATATCGAAGCTGAGACTCTTCGACTCCTTCACAAACCATTCGTCCAGCAATGCTTTTTCTGCTTTAGTTGCGAGTCCGATGCTCAGGCGTTTGGCTTCCCTATCAACGTCCTCTAACCAGCCAAGCTCGCTGCGAAGTACATCTTTACTTTTGCGAGTTTGTTCCAGAGCCGCGTCGCGCTTACTAGCTTGAACTTCTGTTTCACTGCCCATTCCCAGCAAGCGTTTCAATGTTCCGGAGTCACCCAATAATGGGCGTTTCAAGCGATCTTCTTGTTCGCTATAAGCACGGTGTTGTCCACTATACAATTCCCAAAGTCCACGAAGTCTTTGGATGTATAAGCGGCGATGAGCTAGAAAAGCGCCGGCAGACACTTTTTTATTGCCAGCTAGGCTCGTGTATCGTTTGCTCGCCTCAATAGCGCCGGTGCCATTGATGTGATCATGAAATTCGAAGAAGCTAGCCACGTATCTATCTTTTTCTTGAAGTTTCGCCATAGAGGGGAAGGGGACTCCAGCACTATAGGCGGCACGATACATTTCGTGCAAAGCCACCATGTGCAGCTCTCGGCTGTGCGAGGCACTTTTTTTCGCCAATCCGCCCCCTACGTCAGAGCTCGTGCCCGGAACCAAACGTTCTTCCCATCGGGGGGTAAGCGATCCGGTGCCGATTAGACGTGCACGCCTGTCACCTCTACACTCATGAGCAGCAACTAGGTGAAGTGCCGACTTGACTGGTCCTGGCAAGCACTCTCCATCATCCACTGAATTGGAAATTGGCAGTAAAAAATCTCGAACCACCGATGCTTCCATGCTTCGATCTACCGCATCGAACAGCCCAGCGAAAACCACTTCCAGCTTTGCACCTTTGTAGACGGTAGTACCAGGGTCGCACGCCTCAAATAATTTATGAGCGAAGGCTCGCGCAAGCGTAGCGCCATAATCGAAACCGAACACCGATACTGAAATTTTTTTGATCGAGATCGAGTTCGATTTTTTGACGTCCTCTACAAGCTTTTCAAAACGATTACTTGCGGCCTCTAGGCGAGTGTCTACACCAGTTTTAAGTAAACTGAAAACTATTTCGTGGTCACGGACGGGAGAAATGCCTTCGACCGAAGCCTTGGCTGCTGTAGTAGCAATAGCGGAAATAAGATTCCTGGGTTTTAGGTTGTTTGTAAAGTTGTCCCACCAGTTTTTCCCGGCTAATACGTCTTTGCCTACGTCAACAACAGCTTCCGTGGAATTATCTTTCGGTAGCTTGGAAACGTCGTCTTTGATTTTGCTGATTGCGCCGTTGAGGTTGGCTGCGCTAGTAGTCGAGTTCGTGCCTAAGGTAGCGTCAAACGATGTGGCAAGCCCAGATATATAGAATTTATGATGCTGGCTGGCCGGATCGGATGGTGCAGAGTTCTCCTCGTGTGGATACGCGAGAAAAAGGCGGCCAATATTGGTAACTCTTTCTTCCTTTAAGTCGTCTTCTAGGTTTCTACTAACTCCATCGAAAAAAAATCCAACATGTAATGTTGCTTCACATGGTAACGTTGAACTCTTTTTTAATCCTGCGGACGAACTTAAGCGCGAGCTAATGGCTTGTGCATCGCATAAGTTTTTTGGTTCGCTCATGGATGGCTCCCTTGTCCATTGGTTTCTTTAGTCGTATTTTCGCGGAATGAGTTTTTATCAAGCGTAGTTGCAGACCACGTGAGCTCTATTTTATTACCGGGAAGAAAGTAAACATGCAGCGTGTCGTCCCCAGCCTTGCGCTTTGGCATAGGCATTAGTTCTTCATGTCTTTCTATTTTCATTCCTTGATCCTCCTGAGCTTTCGACATGCTCAGGATCCAAACTACCTTCGCAGTGTCGCCGGACATCTTCCAGCAACAGGTCACGCCACCATTTCCTCCCCAGTTGTCATTTACCCAAAAGCTACCTACTGGTCTGTTCATATAATTGTGGGAGGTGAGAGCAGCGCCGGATATTCGGGTTTTGGTGTAAATATAAAATCCCACGAAAAATACCGCGAGAATCAGAATTACGATCGCTGAAGATCGGCGTTTCCATCGTCGTTCATTCGAGCTATTCATGGTCAGCGACATCAATGTTTCCTGTGTCATTTTACAAAGCGATGTTATATAGAAATTGAAGGTTCAGTCAGACAGCTGCTGTATAACGATTCCAAGCGGCAGTTTTTCTCTAAATGTTCGCTCCTTAGCTTGAGTCCACATCGGCCAGTTCTCTGGAAACTTAGGGTTCATCAACCGCAGGGTGGCAAATAGAGTGACGTCTTCCGCGTCCGTTAAACCTTCATTGCGGCCAGCGTCCAGCGCTTCTTTCACTTGTTTCAAACGGGCGCCGTGACAGGTGCTGGCAAACACTTCAGGCGCTTCTTTTTCCAGCTCAGTGGTGAGGCTGTAGGGTAGAGGATCGATCTCCATGTCCGTCCACAGCTTTCCGTCAAGAAAGATAGGCTCGTATCTTCCGGGCTTTTCGAGGTTGAGTCCCTTCAGACAGTGCCATTGATCTTCTTCTGCTGGTACCCACCACTCCTGCAGTGGGCCAAACAGCCACGCATGCCAAGACAGATCATCGCGTGCGTACAGCATCGGCACCACTTCTGGTGCGTAGCTACGAATCATCAGGACTTCGCCAGCTTCATTTTTTGCCAGCAACGCATCACTAAGGTGAGCGGCGAGCTTGTCGGCTGGGCAGTCGGTACGAATCCAACTGGCCATTGCGGTGCAGCCGGTGAAGTGTTCGTGAGCAAGAAAGGCTTCGAAATCCATGTGGCTAACGTCGACCAGCCACGGGCCGTAGTTGCGCAGTTCGGCGAATTCCGGTTGCACCATCAACGGCCGTCGAGACGGATCAGCGCTGACGAACTGCAATCGAGCGGGTTCCGGCAACAGACCGGTCTCAACGATCGCGAATATCGACTGAGCATTCTTTTGCGCTTCGCTCCAGGCTTTCGCTGCGTCATTCTTTGTCATCAATTGGCCCCCGATTGCAGAGCGAGTTTCTCACGCATGGCTTTTTTCAGACATTCGACGCAGATGCCGGTAGGCGCTTTGAGTTTCGGCGTCACGGCGAGGGACTCCGCCTGCATCATCTGGTTAGCGCGGGTTTGCATCAGGCGTCCGGCGTTATCAATGGCTGCGAGTCCCGGAATGAATGGGGCGAGGATCTGAATGCCAGTGCCGGCCCCAGGACCACCACCCGAATTCACCTTCACTTCCGCGCCGCTGATGGTCACACCACCCGCATCAACCTTCACAAAACTCCCGCCAGCCTTGGCGGTCAGCTCCA